>CANJQZ010000259.1 GCA_947476515.1 Flavobacteriales bacterium | reverse complement strand
TCAATACTGTTGGTTTCTGTATCAAAACACACTTCGTTTTTGGTCAATAATATCTCTAATAATTCCTGTCTTTCTTCCGCGGTACTGATTAAATGATAGCTTGGTTTTTCGCTTACTATGGTTTTATAAGAGGTGGTTGGCAGTGGAACCTGAGGTTCTATCATACTTTGAACGCCAAATAAATCCAACTGCTCAGAATTGGCACTTTTGGGATTTGCATACTCAGTTTGCAAAACGATTTCTTCACCCAAAATTCTTTTACTGAGATTTAAAAATTCTAATTCCGTAAATATTTCGCGCACTTTATCTTTATCAACATCACACAGGATTAATTTGTCCTCGTCAAATTCAACATCAATATCAGTTATAATTGTTGCAAGCATTTTTGAAACGAGACCTTGTTCAGCAAATTCAATGACATTTTCTTGTTGCTTTCCCTTTAGTTCATGAGCATTTGCAATTAAATTTTCTACAGATCCATATTTCGCAATCAACAATTTGGCTGTTTTTTCACCGATGCCTGGAATTCCTGGGATATTATCCGCTGCGTCACCCCACAATCCAAGAATGTCGATCACTTGCATTGGGTTACTTACTTCAAATTTCTCACAAACTTCCTTTACGCCCAAAATTTCAGGTGGATTACCACCGCGTCCGGGCTTGTATATGAAAGAATGTTGCGTAACAAGCTGAGCATAATCTTTATCAGGAGTCATCATATAAGTGACAAAACCTTTAGTATCCGCAATTTTAGCCATTGCACCCACTACATCATCCGCTTCATATCCTGGAACTTCTAATAATGGAATGTTAAATGCCTCTACTATTTTCTTGATTGGAAGAATCATGGACCGTATATCTTCCGGCATCTCGTCGCGATGCGCTTTGTAGGCTTCAAAACTTTCTTGCCTGTGAGTTGAACCACCTGGTGGATCAAAAACTACAGCAATATGTGTTGGTCTTTCATTTTTAATAATATCGATCAAGACATTTGTAAATCCAAATGCTGCAGAAGTGTTTTCTCCCCGAGAATTAATTCTTGGATTTTTAACAAAAGCAAAATAGGCTCTGTAAATTAATGCATAGGCATCGAGAAGGAATAATTTTTTGGGTGCTTCAGCTGAAAGCATAAGGTTATAAGTTTATTTTAAATTTATTAATTCTTTTGGAGAGATAGATTTTTTATAATCAAAAGGAAACTCTTTATAAAGGAAAAGAACTCCTCCTTTTACGGGGCCTTTGACCTGAATTTCAATTTGAGCTCTAAAACCCAATGCCATCAAACTCATTAAGGTTCCTTTTTCAAGTTTAAAGCTTAAGGGAACTGCATATTCTTGTTCTGTTTTCCTGCGAATTTTTACTTTTTCGTTGAGATAAATTTTCCCCATTGGTGTACCATCTATCATTACATCTACTATTGAAGGTTTTATTTTTAGGGCATAAAAATTTGGGTTGCTCAAGACAATTTTAACCTTAAAGTCTATTTTTTTATCTTCAATTTTACCGCGTTCAATTCCGTTAAAGGTAACCATACTGGGTTCTTTATATAAAGAGCAAGCACTTAAAAAGAGCAATAAAAGGAAACCTATAATGTATTTCATTGTTTATTTAATTCAACAAAATAGTTGTAGAAATAGGGAATAGTTTCAATGCCTTTATTAAAATTAAATACACCGTAATGCTCATTTGGAGAATGGATGGCATCACTGTCTAAACCGAATCCCATTAACACTGTTTTTAATCCTAAAACTTTTTCAAACATCGCTACAATAGGGATACTTCCACCACTTCTAACGGGAATTGGTTTTTTACCGAATGTTTTTTCATAGGCCAAACTAGCAGCTTTATAACCAATAGAATCAATTGGTGTAACTGCAGCTTCTCCACCGTGATGAGGAATAACTTTTACACTTACTCCTTGAGGAGCAATAGATAAAAAATGATCTATAAACAATTGTGTTATTTTTTCTGGAGACTGATTAGGAACTAAACGCATAGAAATTTTTGCATTTGCTTTGGAAGCAATAACGGTCTTAGCTCCTTCACCAATATACCCGCCCCAAATTCCATTAACATCTAAAGTCGGCCTAATAGATCCGCGTTCCATAGTTGAATATCCTTGTTCTCCATAAGTATCTGTGATATTGAGCGCTTCACAATAGGCGTCATGAGAGAAAGGTGCTTTCGCCATTTCCGTGCGTTCTTCTTGTGTAAGTTCGACCACATCCCCATAAAACCCCGGGATATTAATTTTTCCGTCTGCGCCATGCAAAGAAGCAATCATTTCACTTAATATGTTAATCGGATTAGCAACACATCCTCCATACAATCCCGAATGTAAATCACGATTGGGTCCAACTACCTCAACTTCCACATAACTCAATCCTCTTAATCCAGTGGTGATGGAAGGCACATCATTGGCCAACATTCCCGTATCTGAAACTAAAATAATATCAGCTGCTAATCTTTGTTTTTCATTTTGGACAAAAATCGCAAGGTTTTCACTTCCAATTTCTTCCTCCCCCTCAATCATAAATTTCACATTACATGGCAATTCTCCTGACTTCAGCATTGCCTCAACAGCTTTAATGTGCATGAACATTTGTCCTTTATCATCACATGCTCCACGGGCAAATATTGCTCCATCAGGGTGTAATTTTGTAGCTTTAATTACCGGTTCAAAAGGTGGGGAAGTCCACAAATCAATGGGATCAGCAGGCTGCACATCATAATGTCCGTAGACCAGAACTGTAGGTAAATTGGCATCTATAATTTTTTCACCATAAACAATAGGGAAACCCGATGTCGGACAAATCTCAACAGCATCCATGCCAATAGCTTTTAAACTTTCTGCTATTTGACCTGCACATTTATTTACTTCTGAAGCAAAGGAAGGATCTGCAGAAACTGAAGGAATTTTTAATAAAGAAATTAATTCTTGAAGGAATTTATCGCGATTGTTTTGAATGTATTCTTGAGTGCTCAACATTTGAAATGATTTTAACTTTTAATTAAGTC
>CANJQZ010000258.1 GCA_947476515.1 Flavobacteriales bacterium | reverse complement strand
TTGCAGAAGAATTATTAAAGATAAAAGCTGTTAAATTGCAACCTAATGATCCATTTACTTGGGCATCTGGCTGGAAGTCCCCTATTTATTGTGACAACAGGATAACTTTATCCTTTCCTTCGGTTAGAACATTTATCCGTCAAGAATTTGCAAAAGCTATTATTGAAGAATTCGGCAAACCTGATTTAATTGCAGGCGTTGCTACCGGTGGAGTTCCTCAAGGCGTTTTAATTGCTCAAGAATTAGGTTTACCATTTATCTATATCAGAAGTGAAGCAAAAGACCATGGCATGGGTAATTTAATTGAGGGGAAGTACGAGGCTGGTCAAAGAGTTATTGTAATTGAAGACTTAATTTCAACGGGTGGAAGCAGTATTAAAGCTGTCAATTCAATGAAAGAAGCTGGACTTGATGTAAGAGGATTGGCTGCAATTTTTACTTATGGATTTGATGTAGCGACCAACAACTTCGAAGAAGCAAATTGTCCGTTTTTAACGCTGACCGATTATTCTACCTTAATTGAGCAGGCTGTTGCATCTAATTATATAAATGAAGCCGACTTAGCTGAATTGCGTCAATGGAAAAATAATCCATCCAAATGGAATTCAAAATAAATGATCCTCGAAAGCAATCCTATTTCATTTTCAGGAGACCTTGATCGACTAAAGGATTTTTTGCTTTCACCCCAAAACTATTTTGAATTACTTCCTGCAGATAAAATTTCGAATTTCAAAGCAGATACTGAACATTGTACTTTTACAGCAAAGGGAGGTATAAATATCGCCTTAGCGCCTCAAGATTGGCAGAAGGACGGTACCCTATTGATTAATAGTGCCAAAGGAAGTGCATTCAAATTTACACTACAAGTAATATTAATTGAGGTTGATAGAATTCAAACTACTGGACATATTAAATTTGAAAGCGAATTAAGTGGGTTTATGGCCTTAATGGCAAAAAAACCATTGCAGGAATTATTTGATTTCATGACACTTCGAATGAAGGAAATCATGCATGAATAAACTCTATTTCCTTGTGATTGAATAACTTTTCCTTGCCATCTATAGAAATTAACAACTGTCCTAGATGATTCACAGACTTTATGGAACCTATTATTACACGCCCATCTACTTTATATTTAGCATTGATATTGAACAAGTAAAGAGATTTTAGGTATTCCTCTTTAATAACTTCAGGATAGTTTAACAAAATAGGAGCCCATTTATTTAATGCCTCATTTAAAACTTTAAAAACTTCTTCAATTTCATAATCAATTTGAGTTTGAAGTTTAATACTCGTAGCATTATCATTTTTAAATAGAATTTGATTTACATTTAATCCAACACCTAAAATCATTGATTTAATCAATCCATCACCGATCTGATTTTCAAGCAAGACACCACAAATTTTCTTTCCATTTACAAAAATATCATTGGGCCACTTTATTTTCGCGGCCACATTAAAAAATTGAAGTGTCTCCAGAAGAGCAAGTGAAAGCATCCAATTGTAATAAGGAAGCAGTTCGACTGACACATTGTCGGGTAGTAGAATATAACTACACAAAAGATTGCTATTCGATTCAGACTCCCAAACTTGATCCCTCTGCCCCCTTCCATCGGTTTGTTCTTCTGACAAAATAGCCGTTCCATTTTGACAAAGTTGACTATTAATTAAATTGGCAGCAAAATTGTTAGTTGAGTCTACGCGATCTAATCTGAAAATTTCGTTACCAAAAAACATGCTTTAGAGCTTAAATGAATTCGAATCAAAGGTAAAATTAAAATATAAGGATTAGATTTGTACAACTAGAAAAAAATAGATGCGAAAACGAAAAGACTCAGAAGCTTCAGAACAACTTTGCAAAGCAATTGTTGAAGGAATGCAAGAAAATAAAGCGAAAGACATTGTTGTACTTGATTTACGGGCTTTGAGTAGTGCTGTATGTGATTTCTTCGTTGTTTGTTCAGGTGAATCATCAACGCAAGTAGACGGAATTGCAAATACAGTTGCACGCTATACCAGAAAGGAATTAAAAGAAAAACCTTGGCACATTGAAGGAAAGTCGAACAGTGAATGGATTCTTTTAGATTATATTAATGTCGTTGGACATATATTTTACAAAGATGCCAGAAGTTTTTATGAAATTGAAGAATTATGGGCGGATGCAATCCGAACAGATATACCAAATGTTATTTAATTAGAATATGGCAAAGGAAAAGAAAAAAGGTGGGTTTTCAGTTTATTGGATATACGCTATTTTAGGAGTTGCATTAATTGCATTCCAAATATATCAAAGTGGTAGCTCCACCCACACCATATTAAAAAAGAAAACGCTTTTCACTTTAATAGAAAATAATGGTGTTCGCAAGGTTGAAATTGTAAATCAATCTAAAGCTGATTTTTATTTAACTGTAGAAGGAGTTTCTTATGTGAAAAATACCAAAGGTGGTGAATGGACAGAAATGAAAAAAGTGCTTGAAAAATCGGGGCCAATAAAAGACAAAGAAATTATATTTGAATTAGAAAATATTGGTGATCCTGGTAATTTTGAAAAAGACTTAGACGAACTTAAATTCTCGAATTACATACCCGTGAATAAAGTGAATTATCTTGCTCAAATTTTAGGTTATATCCTACCTTTCGGAATCATTATCCTTATTTGGATCTTTGTAATGAGAAGAATGTCTGGTGGCGGTGGCGGTGGCGGTGGCGGTCAAATATTTAACATTGGTAAATCAAGAGCTCAAGTATACGAGAAAGGAAAAAGTACGAATACTACATTTGAAGATGTTGCAGGTTTAGTTGGTGCAAAAGAAGAAATTGTAGAGATTGTTGAGTTTTTAAAGAATCCAAAAAAGTATACGGAAATTGGAGCTAAAATTCCTAAGGGAGCATTACTTGTAGGGCCTCCAGGAACCGGGAAGACACTTTTAGCCAAAGCAGTAGCAGGAGAGGCGAAGGTCCCTTTCTTTTCACTATCAGGTTCAGATTTTGTTGAAATGTTCGTAGGAGTTGGAGCTTCACGCGTTAGAGACCT
>CANJQZ010000257.1 GCA_947476515.1 Flavobacteriales bacterium | reverse complement strand
GTTATGATCTGGATCAATATATGGATTATGGTTTTGTTCAAATGGTAAATCAATATTGAGACCAACGGAAGGACCTTCACCTAATTGAGCTCCTTTATTTGCAGCTTCCATGATTCCTGGTCCACCACCTGTAATGATCCCATATCCTAATGTGGCTAACTTTTGACCAAGTTCTACACTTAAGCTATAATATTCATTTTCTTCTTTTGTCCTGGCGGAACCAAAAATGGATACACAAGGTCCGATTTTTGACATTCGGTCATACGCTTCAACAAATTCTGACATGATTTTAAAAATCGACCAACTGTCATTACTCTTTATATCATTCCAATCTTTTCTCTGATGTTCCATAAGGTAACTTTCTTTCTACAAAAATAGGATTTGCATTTGCTTAAACGCTCTTTTTCTGATTTATTATCTACCTTCGGATCATGAAGGGATTTTTTATCTTAATGGTGCTGCTTCCTTTTTTTGCACTAAGTAATCCAAAAGTTGGTCTGAATGATTCAATTCCCAATAAAGGAAAATTGTTTCTTTCCTCAGCACTTACACTTGGCGCCTATTCTTCTAGTTTATTAGTTCTGCAAAATGTTTGGTACAAAGATTATCCGCAATCAAAGTTTCACTTTTTTGATGATGGAAAGAATTGGATGCAAATGGATAAAATGGGGCATGGTTTTTCCTCCTATTACCTGGCAAAATCTGTTAGTGCAGGATTTGCAAAGACCGGAATTGATAAAAAAAGCATATGGATAGGGGCGGGGACATCTTTTTTGTATCTAGGCACTTTAGAGTTAATGGATGGTAAAAGTTCCGCTTGGGGATTCTCTTGGTATGATATTACTGCAAACGCAACCGGAACCTCTATTTTTCTGCTTGAAAAATTGGTGTTTAAAAAGCAATATCTTATTCCTAAATTTTCCTTTATGCCTTCTCCTTACGCTACTTACAGACCGACTGTTTTAGGAAGTAATTTAGGGCAACAAATTTTAAAAGATTACAATGGACAAACCTATTGGTTGAGCATCCCTATGGGAGTGCTTACTCCAAAATTCAATAAATTCAATTGGTTGTGTCTTAGTTTTGGTTATGGTGTAGATCAAAAATTAGTTGGAGATCAAGATCAGTATCTTCAATTTAATGCTGCACGACAATTTTATCTTTCTTTGGATGTAGATTTGAGCAGCATAAAAGTTAAAAATCCTACTATGAAAAAAGTGCTTTCTGCAATGAATTGTATTAAGATCCCTTTTTCAGCGCTGCAACTTCAATCTAGTAAATTAACTTTTCGCCCGATTTATTTTTAAATAAAAAAAGGGGCCTGAGCCCCTTTAATTAAATAGTTTAAGAATTATTGTTTTACAATTCTATTCATGATTTGTCCTCTTGGAGTGGAAATCTTAATGAAGTAAACTCCAGTTTGATAAGAAGTAAAGCTCAACTTAATCGAATTCATGTCTAACCCTTCTGTTATGGCCTCCAATATCTTGCCATTTAAATCACTAATAATAATGGATTCAAAACTTACATCAAGTCCTTTATCAATGGTGATATCATTACTCGTTGGATTAGGATACATCGCGATGTGTTGCCCTAATTCTTCTAAGGATAAGTAGTCACAATTTGCAGATACAATAACCAGAATGTTAGCAGTATCATCCGGACAAATCCCATTACCTGTGATGTAGTCATAATTAAATTGACCAGGAATAAAACTAGCGACATCATTCGGACTCGTCATTAATTGGTTTGATGGGTTGTACCAATCACCATTCATATCGACATTTCCAGATAAACCCATTAATAAATTGAATGGCTCATTTTTACATACGGTCATTTGACCATCATTTCCTGCAGAAGATGGTGGATAAACATGAACTTGTGCATTAACATTATCTATGGCACATCCATCTTGCATGGTATAGGTAAAGTTGAAAATTACTGGAGCTAAACCTGCCGTAATAAAGATACTATCGTGTAAACCTAAGGTTGGGATTTGTTGCGTCCAAGTTCCCCCTGCATCATTTCCTGAAATCCCATTAAACAAATTCACAGAATCTCCATAACAAACATTCATCATGTTTCCAGCAATACCTGCATTTAATACAATCTCATTGATAGCAATGGCATGAATTCCTTCAAGTGCATTAAATCCATCCTGCATCATATAATAACTTTGCCCAGGAATCAATCCGCAAATGGTGAAGTTTGGCGCAAGGCTACTTCCTCCGATTTCATTGTCATTTGCCGCTACTAAATTGAAAGTAGTTAAGTTGTTACAATCAAATCCACTATAAACAGCCATTTGACCATTGTATGAGGTAGCGGTACAATTTATTCTAACAGCTCCAGAGTTAGGCGCTATAAAACTAAACCAAGAAGTAAGATTTAAGGCAGAATTTGCCCATCCTGTTGTTGTTTGAGCACCTGTAGCAGGCGGAGCAATTCCAATCTCAGCTACATCTACAGTAGCACCTGTATTGTCAAAATAATGCGTTGCTCCATTCACTGGAATTACATCAGCATCACATGCTAAATCATTTGTTAAAGGCATGGTTACTGTAAATGGGCCAACATATTGCGAAGTATCAACACCACATACCGCTTGAACATAAACATCAATTACTTCACTTGCTATGAACGCAGCATTAGCAATAGTATCTGTCATATTGTTATCTACTGCTTGAACTGTACCTGAATAAAGTGGGAAATCCATAGCTCCATATTGTAAATTGAAACCAGTAGAAGGATAACTTGGTGAACTTGCTGACCATACCCATGATGCAAAAACACTATCAATTGCTGTAGCATTGAACATAGCTGTTGGATTGGAACAATATGGAGGAGTGAAGAAGGTTCCAAATAAACCTAAACTTTGCAATCCAACGGAACAATCAGCATAAATATAGACATCATATTGCGTCAATTGATTCAAATTAGAAAGTGTTGCGCTTGGTGAATTACTTGGAACACTTGTACCGCTAGTTGTTGGATCAAATCCTGATGGGCCATATATTACAGTCCAACTGGTTTCATT
>CANJQZ010000256.1 GCA_947476515.1 Flavobacteriales bacterium | reverse complement strand
GGACAAGGTATTGGAATGGCCATGCGTGGCATTAGACCTATTGCTGAAATTCAATACTTGGATTATTTGCTTTATGCAATTCAAATCATGTCTGACGATTTGGCAACACTTCAATACAGAACAAAAGGTGGACAAAAAGCACCACTGATTATTAGTACCAGAGGACATCGATTAGAAGGGATATGGCACAGTGGTTCCCCAATGGGAATGATTGTTAATTCATTGCGTGGAATTCATGTTTGTGTTCCAAGAAATATGACAAAAGCTGCAGGTTTTTACAATACTTTAATGGAAGGCGATGAACCAGCATTGGTGATAGAACCTTTGAATGGATATAGAACCAAGGAAAGAATTCCAACCAATCTTGGTGAATTCAAAGAGCCATTAGGCAAAGTTGATGTAGTACAAAAAGGAAAAGATTTGACCATTGTTTCTTATGGTTCTACCTTTAATTTGTGTGAGGCTGCAGCAAAAGTTTTACTAGAAATGCAAATCGAAGTTACCTTGATTGATGTGCAAACATTGATTCCATTTGACATCAATCATGATATTGTTAGCTCACTAAAAGAAACCAATCGCTTATTGATAGTTGACGAGGATGTTTCCAGTGGAGCGACTGCTTATATGTTGGACAAAATCATGGTAGAACAGAAAGGATATTATCATCTAGATGCAGCACCAGCAACCTTGAGCGCAAAAGATCACCGTCCACCCTATGGAACAGACGGAGATTATTTTTCAAAACCTAGCATTGATGATATTGTAGAGAAAGCATATCAAATTATGCATGAATCCAATCCAAAACAATTTCCTTCTATTTATTAAGATGAAGTTTCTTACAATTCCCCTTCTTATAGCTTGTATACTTTCAAAGACAATCTATGGGTTCTACTGGCAAGTAAAATTTCATATTAATCAAAAAGAAATCATCGCAAAATCTTGTGTTAACAAAAACAATCCGATGCGAAACTGCAATGGGCAATGTTACCTTGCTAAACAATTACAAAAAGCAGAAATTGAATTGGATGAAAAAAAACAACATCAAGAAAATTCCAGTATTCATTTTAAATCATTAAAGAGTCCTGAATTTATTGAAATTAGAAAAGATAAAATTGTTCCAATAAATCTTTCCTTTAAAACAAAAAGCGCTGAAGATCATTTCAAAAATAACTACTGGAAATCAATTACCCCTCCGTCAATTTTTCATCCTCCTTGTTGTTAAATGATTATTCTAAATCAATCATTTACAATTAAATAAAGAACATGAAGACAACAATAAGTATTATTGCATGTCTGTTATTTTTTTCCTCAAAAGCATGTGATATGTGCGGTGGTGTAAGTGGTAATGCTAGCATAGGATTATTTGCTGCAAACCAATTCCATTACCTTGGTTTAAGAAGTAATTTTCGTGACTATTCCTTATATATGCATGGAATAAGACAAGCGGATCAATTATTTTTTACTCAGGAAATAAATTTCAGGTATCAATTTACCAATAGAATACAATGTTATGGTGAAATACCCTATCAATACGGAATCGAGAAAACAGATTTAAAAAGTGAAAAAAGCTTCGGATTTGGTGATCCCAATCTACTTTTGAATTTTATCCTCATTAACAAGAAAGATTCAATAAGTCAAAGGTTTCATTTTGCCAGTATTGGCATAGGTGTAAAAGCTCCCATTGGAAAAATGAGGAGCGGAAGTAATTCCTTAACCTATATCGCTCCCGGAACTGGATCTTGGGATAGTAAATTTCATTTTAATTATATTTTTTCACCAAAAACCAATTTTGGATTTCAAAATGAAATAAGTTTAAGCTTAAAAGGTAGCAATCCAATGGGACTTAGTAGAAGTAATGTAAGCACTTTTTAAAGTCAATTCTATTCGAATAAGTCCTTACTCGGTTATCGATTAATTAGTTCCTGCGGAATAAATATGGATTACTTTTTTAATCTAAAATCCAACAACAACGCACTTGTTTATCAAGGCATTGTAATAGCCCCAAAAGCAAGCTTCAATTTAATTACTAATAAAATGTTGTTTGGATTACAAGTACAACGCGGATTAATACAGAACATCAATCAAGGGGAGCTTAGACAAAAATGGTCTTTCTCTTTAACAATTAACTATTTATTAAAAAACAAAAAGAAATGAAAACACTAAGTAAAATAATGCTAATAAGTGCTTGTGCATTTATGACATTCAGTTGTCAAAAAAATAAAGTTGAAGAAACTACGATTACAATTATGGAACCACTTCCAAGCGATACCATCGCATTTGGAACAGAATTTCATGTAGAGGGTGAAATCGTTGGAAAGCATAAATTATATGGTTTTCAAATTGATTTAGTCAATCAATCGACAGGAGTTAGCGTCCTTAAATATGGAAGCGACAAGAAAGCTAAAAGCTACTCTTTTCATGAGCATTGGGTAAACGATGTAGTTGACACTACCCATTTCACTTTCATGGTAAGCGCCAATTTAGATAATAACGGTAATCAAGTAATTAAAGAAGTTGATGCTGTTTGTTTACCCCAATAAATAAGAAACGGACTTAAAACGCTAACTTTACCGTGTTTTAAGTCCGTTATTATGAACAGTATTGAATACGCTACCTTTTTCGAAGAAAGTGCCAAAGGAGAAAATTACCCAAATGAATTAAATCATTATGTTCCTTTGAACTTGCACAGACATCAACGCTGGATGAAACATGGAGTCATTAGTGATTCCTTACAAGAACAAATTTCTAAAATCACCAGTACACAACATTGGGTTCTGATCACAGAACCTTGGTGTGGAGATGCTGCCCATACGGTGCCATTCATTATAAAAATGGCGGCACTAAACAGTAATATCAATCTTGAAATTCAATTAAGGGATAGCGATTCAGAAATCGACCAATATCTAACCCATGGTGGAAAGTCTGTTCCCATGTTGATTGTTAGAGATGAAGCAAAGAAAGACTTGTTTGTTTGGGGTCCACGCCCGAAGGAATTACAAGCGATTTATTTGGATCTAAAAGCTAAGAACGAAATTTTTGAAGAGAT
>CANJQZ010000255.1 GCA_947476515.1 Flavobacteriales bacterium | reverse complement strand
CCTCCCGATAAAGCCAAAACTTCCAATAAAGAGGTATTGGTATTAACCAAGTATACTACTTGTGCAGTCCCTTTGCCTGGAAAAACTAACACGCGTTGATTGGTGACTCTAATTTGAACAAAAGGATCTATATAGTTTTTGGACAATTTTTTTGTCAGCTCATCCTCTAACTCCACAATTGATAAACCAGCAACTGGGATTATTCCTACTAATGGCAGTTCGGCTGTCCCATCTTGTCTTACCAAATAATCTCTACTATTTGAATTCGATTGTAACTGTTGACTATTATTTGAAGCATTATCTATTCCAGATTGTCCAAATATTATTTTTTCTCCATTATTCGTTGAAAAAAGAAAACTAAATCGATCTCCTGAACTTATTCGATAATCTGTGGCTGGTTTTTCAGGAATGACATCATATTTAAAATCAGACTTCTTAGGTATTTTAAACATAACATTGCTGTTCAGATTTCCACAGGAAGATGAAATACTAAGTAGGATTAGTGATAAAGCGGAAACAAGAAAAATGGATGTAGTATTGCGTTTCATCTTTTTGCTTTTAGCAGTAATTTTTTATAATAGTTATCCATGTTATTCATTAGAATAGGGTATTGGAATTTTTCTTCTACGAAGGACCAACCTTTTTGTGACATTAATGCTCGTTTTTTTTCATCCTCAATCAAATCCAGAAGGGCCTTACTGTAAGAATCTACCGTCATTTCGCTGACCAAAACCCCTGTTTCGTTAGGTAATATAACATCTTTAATACCACCTACATTGGTTGATATAATTGGGATTCCAGCGGCTTGAGCTTCAATTAGACTCACCGGTGTCCCTTCATTCTTCGAACTTAAACAAATGAGATCCATTCCTGCATTAAAATCACTAATATTATGAATCCAAGAGGTCATTCGAATATCAATACCTTTATTTTTCAATACTTCAACTCGATTCGATATTCTTAAGTTTTCTTCACCATCGCCAACAATGAAGATGACTAATTCTTTTGTCGTTTGTTCAGCGACTTGTTCAATCGAATCTAAAAATAAATCGTGGTTTTTTATTGGCGCAAGCCTTCCAATAATGGCTATGGCCAAATCAGAATCCTTTAGATTATAGTTGTCTCTTGTAATTTTTCTTTTCTCTTCTTTGTTTAGATGAAACGGTGAAAGATCAAATCCTAAAGGAATAATTTCTATTTTATTGGGAGCACAAATTTTAAAGGTCTCTGACAACTCTTCTTTCTGTTTAGGTGAAATCGCAATGATGCCATTACTAATTTTCGCAAGTCTTTTCTCTATAATTCTATAGAGTTGTGTTTTCCAGAAACTAAAATAGGAATGAAATATATGACCATGAAAGGTGTGAACGATAACAGGTACCTTACATTGTTTTGCCGCCCTTCTGCCTAGCGCACCTGCTTTCGATGCGTGTGTATGAACAATATCAGGTTTGAATTCCTTAATGATTTCCTTTAATTTTTTAAGGGTTTTTAAATCAGAAATCAAATTTGGATTTCTTGTCATTTCAGGCAGCAACAATGGTTTTACACCATGCTGTGTTGCGATATATAAGGCATTTGCTTCGCCCTCTTCAGGGTTTCCACCCACCAATAAAGTTTCGTAATCACCAGGTAAATAAGCACTAAGAAGCACTGCATTATATACAGGGCCTCCAATGTTGAATCGATTAATAATTCTTAAAACGCGAATTTTTTTATCTTGATCCATAACGCGCAAACAAATCTATGTTTATTTATATTTGGTAATGAGTTGAATTATTAAAGGTAATTTCAGCAACTTTATTTAAATATTCGTCATGCAAAAGTACATTTTTATCTTGTTCCTTATAGTTGTTTCGGTAATTACCGCTCAAACACCACAAGATGCAATTAATCGTTTTGCTCAAGATCCGACATTAAAAAATGCTTTGGTGTCTTTTAAAGCTGTCGAAATTTCTGATGGAAATCTAATTGCAAGTTTTGATCCGAAAAGAGCAATTGTGAGTGCCTCAACAACAAAATTGTTCAGTACTGCAAGTGCTTTTGAAATACTTGGACCTCAATATAGAGCTATAACAAGGGTATATATCGATGGTCCAATTGATAGTTTAGGCATTTTGCATGGTAATATTTGGATTCGTGGTGGCGGTGATGTGTCCCTTGGAAGTAAATTTTTTAGTAATGAAAATGAAGAATTACTTTTTTTAAATGCTTGGACCGATTCGATATTATCGAAAGGAATTCACGGTGTAACTGGGTCAGTAATATCAGATGGCAGCAGTTTCGGATATGAAGGTGCCCCAACGGGATGGGCAATCAATGACCTTGGGAATTATTTTGGGGCGGTTTCAGGTGGGATTAATTTTTATGATAATACCGTCAAATTAAATTTCAGCTCAGGAAAGATGGGTTCAAAAACGGTATTGAAATCTATTTATCCAAAAATAGACGGTTTGACTTTTTCGAATAGTGTCTTAGCTGCAAATGTAAGCGGGGATGATTGTTACCTATATGGCGCTCCTTATACCTATCAAAGATCAGCTACAGGTAAAATTCCACCGAATCAATCTAATTTTATTGTGAAAGGCAGTATGCCTGATCCTGAATTACATTTAGCAAAATACTGGTTGGACATTCTGAAATCGAAAGGAATTGAAGTGAAAAATGGTGCTACATCTCAACGCATATTCCTTGGTAAAGATAATTACTCAAGTAATTTCACTTTACTCTTTAGTCAACAAGGAAAGTCTGTGCAAGAAATTGCCTATTGGACGAATCTAAAGAGTGTTAATTTATTCGCTGAAGGCTTATTCAATTTAATTGGATACGAAACTAAAAATATAGGTTCAAATACTGAAAGTATCAAAGCATTTCATCAATATTGGGATGCTAAAATTAATTTGGAAGGAATGAAAATCCATGACGGAAGTGGTTTATCTCGATTAAACGCCATTTCAGCAGATCATTTTTGTGAGCTTTTAATTTATATGAGTAAATCTAAAGAATTTGAAAATTTCAAAAGCACGCTTCCGATTGCTGGAAAAACAGGCACCATAAAAAGTTT
>CANJQZ010000254.1 GCA_947476515.1 Flavobacteriales bacterium | reverse complement strand
TAAATCACTAGATTTATACTTGTACGAAAATCCAACCCCCACTCAAAAAAAGAGCAACAAGGAAACAATGGATGTGGCCGAAAAGATTAGATCAAAGTATACCCTTGAATTGGCTTACAGCAATAACGGTCTCTCAGATTTAAACCCTAAGGAAAAAGAATCGATTGACTTTGTCGTTTACTTTTTACAACAAGCAGAAATGCGCTATAATGCCATGAAAAATTATGGTAATTGGATGAGTGTATACAAACATTTACAAAAATTTTGTCCTAAAGGGATTCAAATCCACCAAGTAGACTCCACATGGCTCAATGATTTTAAAAAATATCTTGAATTCAAGGCAAAGAAAAAATCTAATGAGCCTTTGTCTCAAAGTTCTTTACATTCCTATTTCAATAAAGTAAAAGCTTGTTTAAATGAAGCTTACAGAGAGGAGTTAATCTCAAAAAATCCTGCAAAAATTGTAAAGGGATTTAAGGAAGGCGAGGTGCAAAGAGAATATCTAACTTTTGAAGAATTACAAAAAGCTGTGAAAGTAGACTGTGCTTTACCCAATATGAAAAACGCATTCATTTTTAGTTGTCTTACGGGATTAAGATGGTCTGACATCGTAAAATTGACTTGGAATGATTTACAACACTCAGAAACCAACGATTATTGGTTCATCCGATTTAGACAACAAAAAACTAAAGCAGTTGAAACACTTCCTATTCAACTACAGGCCCGATATCTATTAGGAGAAATAGGCAAAAAAGACGAGCTGATTTTTAAGGGTTTGAAGTATAGTGCTTGGCATAATGTAAAATTACAACAATGGATGATGAAGGCTGGAATCAGTAAGACCATAACCTTCCATTGTGCAAGACATACCTTTGCTACCCTGCAAATGACCAATGGAACAGATATTTATACCGTTTCGAAATTACTTGGACACCGCGAATTAAAAACAACGCAATTGTATGCGAAGATTATTGATCAGAAAAAAATTGAAGCAACTAACGCAATACCCAACTTAATTCTATAAGATATGGAAGCTATTTTTGATTACTATGAAATTAACACCATAGATATTTGGCCCTTCGAGGCACACCAATATTTAATGGGTAATAGAACAGATGAACAAACCTATCGGTTAAAAAGTATCCTTGAAACCCAAATTATAAAGACCAGAAAAGAGCAAATACAACTTTATAAAACAGTGACAATTGAACCAATTGTAACCGTTGCTGATTACGATAAAAATACCAATAAGGAACTTTGGATTAGACATGTTCAAGATTTCAAAATAGCAACTTGTCTAAGGGACCAGGTAAGATTAGATTATTTCTTTTTTTTAGATAAGGGGGGATTAGACTCTTGCTGTTTACTTCAACAGGATATTATAATTGATAGGCAAAATGATGCTTTTGATTTATGGTTTGTTCTGAAATTAGGGCAATATAAAGATGGCCTAAAGTACATAAATGAATTTTTAAATTATCAATTGCAAGAATCGTTTCAAAGTGATATTGAAAAATATAATTCTTTCCTTCATATTCTGATCAAGCAATATAAAAATGAGTTTCTAAACGAGGAATTAATCAAATTAACCCTTGAATGGTTATCAAAGAATTATAAAAAAAGAGACCTTACGGGTGAGATTTCAACATATTACCTTAAAAAGGTAAAAGAAAATCCTCTATTTTTAGAATCAGGGATTGGATTAATATCTATACAAGAAATATTAATCTCGTTAAGAAATGAAAAATTTATTGAAAATAAAACAGACCTTAAAGCCTTTAAGAAATTATTTAAAGGCAAAGAACTTGACGAAAAAGAGAAAATAGTTTGGATTGGAACTAAGGTCGAATTAAGGTGGTTCGTTGAGTTGATTATTAAGAAAAATATTTGTTTCGAAATAAAAGGAATTGATAAATGGTTAATCGCACAAAAGTGTTTTTCATATCAGAAAAAGGACGGAACAATCGAAGCAATAAATGACTACTTATCAATTTCTGAGGCAAGAGGAAAAGAGACGGATAGAAAAGAAATTTTAAATAAAATTTTAGATGAATTAAATGAAATATGTAATGCTACTCCGACGGAGTAGAAAAAAAATTTCCATTACTTTGTTGCTATAGCTAAGTATCACAGCCAAAAACTCCGATAAAACTCCGATCGGAGTTTTTTTTTGAAAAAATTATATGAAATTCTCAAGTTATTTGCAATGCATTGGCCAATGCGTTTTTATTAATTATTTAATTGGCAATATATGGAAGAAGATAACAGACCGCTGTATACCTTAACAGTGGAAGAATTTAGAGCATTAAGCAGGTTGATAGCTGAGGATAATATCAAACTATTTACCCCTTCAGAACCGAAGGAAAAAACACAAAGTGACATCCTCTATTTAGAAGATTTAAAAGAATTGACAGGCTATAAAGATAGTACGGTATACTCTAAAGTTTGCCGGAAAGAAATACCTGTTATTTCAAGTGGTAGACCCTTGTCATTTTCAAGAGCTGAAATCACGCAATGGATCAAAGATGGCAGACCAACCATTGCAGAAATGAAAGCTAAGAATTGGAGCTTGAAATCATGATGGATTCAGAAGACAGACCCTTTAGTAAGCACTATTACGAGCAACGCGAGTGCGCGTTTTGCTCTGAATTGTTTTATGCTCACCATGGGCATCAACGCTACTGCCCTGAGAAATTCGGTAAAAAGGATTATTGTAAGTATAAGCAAAAAAGCATGCTCACTGAGAAAAGGCTAGCCGATCGCGTTGTGGAGTTAGCCAATACCGGAATGAGTGTTCGACAAGAGACTCCGCTGGAAAAGAATAAACAAATATTATTATCAATTATGGGAACAGAAAGGCAAAAAATAGTAAGCTGCGACTTTTTAGATTATTATGGTTTTGACATAAAATATTATGATACAAGAATCCCAATTAATGGAGTAACTAATTTTTTAACCCACATTGGTAATTTCTCACTTGAATTGATTAAGCAAGAAGGAACAATATTAACTTTTAAAATAACAAGAAAATGGACATAGAAGAAGCATTTAAAATTTTTGGTAAACCAAAT
>CANJQZ010000253.1 GCA_947476515.1 Flavobacteriales bacterium | reverse complement strand
TCAATGATAAAGGATATGTTTATAATCTTAATCAATTGGCTGAATATGATCCTCAAAGTGATGCATGGACATTAAAGGCTGTTGCGCCTATAAATTTTACCAATTGGAGTTGCAGTTTTGCTATTGAAGGAAGTGGATTTGTTAAGCAAGGTGCACTTTTATATGAATTTAAGCCATTAGAAAATACTTGGATTCAAAGAGCTAATTTTCCTGGAGTATGTACCGGAGGCAGCTCTGGTTTTTCAATTTATCAAAAGGGATTTGTTACTTGTGGTTATGTTGGTGGCTTAGCAGTAGTAACACACCAAGCTTGGTATTTTTCACCTGGCACGAATTCTTGGACTGCAGCGGAAGATTTCCCAGGCACAAGCAGGCGATTTCCTGTAGCTTTTGCAATAAATAATAAAGGTTATTTTGGCACGGGCACTAATGGTGTTAATTTTAATGACTTTTGGCAATATAATCCTGTGGCAGATGTCAGTGCATTAAATGAATTAGCAACACAAATTTCTTTTTATCCTAATCCTGCAAGTGACTACTTGAAATTGCATCTTAATGGAATTCAGCAAGAATTAAAGTATGAACTAATAAATTTTTCAGGTCAAATGCAATTAAATGGTATTTGCAGTTCAGACAATGCGCTGATTGATGTAATGAATCTTCCTAGAGGTTCTTATATTTTGAGATTGCGAATAGAGGATGCTTTGATATTTTCAGATCAAATTATATTGTTATGAAGATACTACTGATTTTAATGTTGTTAATTTCTACATCTCTTTTTTCTCAAGGAAATAGTTGGAGACAATTGAATGATTTTTTAGGTGGACAAAGAGAAAGAGCAGTCGCTTTCGCAATAGGAGATTTTGGTTATTTGGGAACAGGGTTAGATACTGCCGAACAAGTTCGAAAAGATTTATGGCGATACGATCCTATGTTGGATTCCTGGACGCAAATGGCTGATTTACCCGGTTCGGCAAGAAGGGATGCTATTGGGTTTTCTGCTGGAGGTAAAGGATATATTGGACTTGGTGTTGATAATCATGTATCAATTCTTGGCAGTAAAATGAAAGATCTGTGGGAATTTGATCCTTTATTAAATACTTGGCTTCAAAAAGCTGATTATCCAGGAGGAGGGGGAAATGGAGCATTTTTTAGTACCGTTTTTGTCGCTGATGAAAAAGCCTATGTCTGCGGTGGGAAAATAGGCCCAAATCTTTATGTAAATCAATTATGGGAATATAAACCTAGTGCTGACGCTTGGACAGAAAGAGCTCCATTTCCGGGAGGCGTTCGATACATAGCCGTTTCCTTTAGTTTAAATGGTGAAGGTTATGTTGGAATGGGAGCAAATCAAGATGTGTATAAAAAAGATTTTTATAAATTTAATCCTGGATCGAATTCATGGTCTACCATAGCGCCTTTCCCCGCATACGAACGAGGATCTGCTTGCGCTTTTGCACTCAACGGAAGAGGCTATGTTTGTCTCGGAACCAATGGTGGTTTGCTTGATGATTTAATTGAATACAATCCTTTCACAAATACTTGGGCAATTCGAGCAAGTTACGGTGGAAGCTCTAGAAAAAATGCAGTTGCCTTTGTTATTCATGATAAAGCATATGTTGGAACAGGAAAAGGGTATGACGGAAAAAGACGCGGTATGCAAGAATATTCACATGGCGATTATTCTAGTATAGCAGAACAAGAACTAAATCCTTCAATGGTTTATCCAAATCCAACCCATGGAACTGTTCATTTGAATCAAGCTGTAAGTGAGAATTCTAAAATTATGGTTTTTGATGTACGGGGAAATTTAGTCTTAGAATCAGATTATGATCAAGAGGAAATTAATTTAATAAATTTACCTCAAGGGAAATATATAGTAAAGTTAACAAGTGATAATAAGGTTTTAGGCTCGGCCAGTATAATCAAAAACTAATGAAATTATTATATTCATTTATCGTAGTAACAATAAGCACTCTAACTTTGAATGCTCAAGATTTATGGCATCAAGTTGATTCGATTAATGGAGCGCCTAAAGCTGCAGCTACAGCATTTACCGTTGGAGCATATGCCTTTGTAGCTACTGGTTTGGAAGAATATGGACTCAGTAGAAAAATGTACTCTTATGATAGTTTTCAAAATGATTGGGACAAAGAAACTTCTCTTGGAAATGCTACAGGTCAAGGTTTAGATCGTTCTTCAGCTATTTCATTCTCCTCAGAGCAGAATGGTAAAGGTTATGTTGGCTTAGGTCAAACGGAAACAGTAGCTTATATGAATGATCTTTGGGAGTATGATGTTTTGACCAATGTTTGGACCCAAAAAGCTAATTTTATTGGTTCACCAAGAAAACAAGCTGTTGCATTTACGCTGCAAAGCAATAATTTGACTTATGTGGGAACAGGTCAGGATGCTAGCGGACTGAAAAAGGATTTTTATACTTATAACGCTTCAACCAATATTTGGACACCAATTCAAGATTTCCCTGGTCTTGCGAGAAGAGCTGCAGTAGCTTATTCGGGCGATTATCATGGATTTATTGGAACAGGTGACGCTGGAGTTTTATTAAATGATTTTTGGATGTATGATGCTGGGTTAGATACCTGGATTCAAAAAGCTCCATTTCCAGGAACACCTCGTTCTGGTGCAGTAGCTTGGACGATTGAAAAAGCAATGGATCATCCTTTAGGATATATAGCCTTAGGAGAAGATAATTTGAATCAATTTAAAAAGGATGTGTGGGAATATAATTACAATACGAATTCTTGGATCCAACGCTCCGATTTCCCAAGCTCAGGACGAAAAAATGCAGTTGCCTTTACTATCGCAGGAATTGCCTATGTAGGAACAGGTTATGATGGTGCTTTTCATGATGATTTCTATGCGTATTCGGGTACTGCAGGAATTACAGAAATGACCGCAGAAAACACACTTAATTTTTATCCTAATCCAACCCATTCTTTACTTCAAATTAGTGGGCAAAAGGAAGCTTTAGTCGGATACAGTATTTATTCACTTACTGGAGCATTAATGGAAGAAAGTACTTTTAATCAAGCTGGTTCTTATGTTATAGATTTATCAAATGAG
>CANJQZ010000252.1 GCA_947476515.1 Flavobacteriales bacterium | reverse complement strand
TATCCAACAGAATTGCGCGGATACGCTCAAAAACATGATGCTGTAGCGCAAGTTGCGGGAGCTGTTCCAGCGATGTGTGACGGTGTTACACAAGGTCAACCTGGAATGGAATTGTCCTTATTCAGTCGAGATGTTGTTGCTATGGCCACTGCCGTAGGACTTTCACACAATATGTTTGACGCTATATTATGTTTGGGTATTTGCGATAAAATTGTTCCGGGTTTACTCATGGGAAGTTTGCGTTTTGGTCACTTACCCGCTGTTTTTGTTCCCGGTGGACCGATGACAAGTGGGATCAGTAACGATGAAAAAGCAAAAATCAGACAAGATTATGCTGAGGGAAAAATAGGTCGTGAAGAACTTCTTAAGGGAGAGTCAGATTCCTATCATTCTCCTGGGACATGTACCTTTTACGGCACTGCCAATTCCAATCAGATGCTCATGGAAATGATGGGTTTACAGCTACCAGGATCTAGTTTTGTGAATCCCGGAACCCAATTGAGGACCTTACTCAATGAAGAAGCGGTAAAAATAGCAAGACACAACACCACTTTAGGATTAGAACGAAGTTTATCCCAAATAATCAGTGAGGAAAGTATTGTTAATGGCATTATCGGATTATTGGCAACAGGAGGTTCCACCAACCACACCATACATTTAATTGCCATTGCAAAAGCAGCTGGAATTATTATCAATTGGGAAGACATGTCAGATCTTTCAGATGTCATTCCATTATTAACCAGAATGTATCCTAATGGAGCAGCGGATGTGAATCATTTTCACGCTTCAGGAGGAATGGGATTTGTAATCCATACTTTATTAGACAATGGACTTTTACATAACGATGTGTGTACCATATTGGGTAAAGGAATGGATCAATATACCCAAGAACCAAAAATTGAAAACAATCAAATGGTTTGGTGCAGCGGTGCCAAAGAAAGTTTAAACACTTCCATTATAAGACCCGTAAGCGAGCCCTTTTCAAAAGATGGAGGTATTAAGATCTTGCGTGGAAATCTTGGAAGATCCGTTATCAAAACCGCAGCAGTTGCAGAGGATGACTACATCATAGAAGCAGAAGCGGTGGTGTTTAATGAACAAGCAGATTTAATCAGTGCATTTAAAAGTGGCGCACTAGACAAAGACTTAATAGCGGTGCTTCCTTTTCAGGGACCCAAGCAAAATGGGATGCCTGAATTGCACCAATTGACCCCTACTTTGAGTATTCTTCAAAAAAGAGGATTCAAGGTTGCATTAGTCACTGACGGAAGAATGTCAGGAGCCTCAGGAAAAGTACCCGCAGCGATACACTTAACACCAGAAGCCAAAGACGGTGGCTTGATAGCTAAAATTAGAACCGGCGATAGAATTCGTTTGGACGCAAGAACTGGTGCATTAGATTGCTTAGATTTTGAAACTGTCAATCAACGCAATGCGAGCACAAAAGACGCTGCATCTACTCAAGGATTTGGCCGTGAGCTATTTGGTAATTTTAGAAAGATTGTGAGTTCAAGCGAAGAAGGTGCAAGTTGCATTTTGTGATTTGAATGGTGGGTTGAGCGCATCTCTACTTACTCGACACAAGTGCCTGAGTACAGGCAACTGCATGCACTCACGAGATGCGCGATATTAATTACTCTTTCGAGTCAACACTGAAAGAAGTACTGATCCAACCAATAATCCCAGCACTATAAAGAGTGATAAATTGGTATCGAAATGATAGACGGGTGAGATCAGCATTTTTACTCCAATAAAAGAAAGAATTATAGCCAAGCCATACTTTAATTTAGAAAATAAATTAATGGAATTTGCCAATAAAAAATACATGGAGCGCAGTCCTAGGATGGCAAAAATATTGGAGGTGTAGAGAATGAAGGGATCATCTGGTGCCACCGTAAAGATGGCTGGAATAGAATCTACTGCAAAAATCAAATCTGTTGTTTCAATAACCACTAAAACAAGAAGTAAACGCGTTGCGATTTTTTTTCCATTGACACTGATAAAGAATTTGTCCTCATGGAAGTCGTTAGAAACGGGTAAGAATTTACGCAGCAGTCGTGCGCCAAAGCTTTGGTTAAAATCTTGTTTTTCATCATCCTCCGAGGCGAAAAAAGATTTAATTCCAGCATAGACCAAGAAAAATCCAAAGATGGAAAGAATCACATTGATTTGCGTAAACTGTTTGGTTGCCCATGAAATCTTTTCAATTTCAGTATGAGAAAGATTGAAATTCCACCCACCCAGCTGCATGGAAGGAAGATAAGTTAGATTTATAAGGCCAATACCGGAAAAAATAAAAATAGCTCTAAAAATAAAAGCCCCCATTATTCCCCAAAAGAGTACTTTATGTTGCAATTTTCCTTCCAATTTAAAATAGGAAAAGACTAAAATAAATACGAATAAATTGTCTACCGACAGGGCTTCTTCTATCCAGTAGGCAGATTGAAATTGAGCAAATTTCTCTTCACCCAATTGAAAATATACAAAGACAGAAAAGAGCATCGCTAATGAAACCCAGATTAGGGTCCATAGTGCAGCCTGCTTATTCCCGACATTTTTCGCGCTTTTATTTACAATACCCAAATCCAAGAGGAGCATCAACACAATCACCACCACAAAAGTTCCAATCAATAAAGGATTATGCATTTGTTTTTATTAGTTCACACAAATTTACTAAAAGAATCGAAAAGAAGTTTCGAAGAAAAATAAAATAGAAATTGGTATCAATTTTCTTTAGATATAAAACTCAAGAGACTTAAATTTACATCATCAAACACTTTAAAAAAATTAAAAAAGTTAATAAATAATGATAACATGTTAATATTATATTAATGGGTAAATAAGAAAAAAATTGTTTTTTTACATTTCAAAAATTGTTTTTTTGCCTTGTTAAAACAAATTTATGTCTTCAAATAAAATTACCAATTCCTTCTTCGGTCAAAGATCTTTTAAAAAAATTATTACTGTTTTATCGCTGTTGCTGATTGGGGTGAATGGGGTGAATGGGCAGACCAATGGTATTTATGAAAGCTATGCTATTCTTAATATTAATAGCGCAGGTAATACTTATTACGATTTGAATGCTTCGACCGCTAATATTGATTTTAGTGGTGCTAAC
>CANJQZ010000251.1 GCA_947476515.1 Flavobacteriales bacterium | reverse complement strand
TTTTCACCCACCAGTTTTTAATTATCCTTATTTAAATCTTAACTATCTTTGACTTCTAATAATTAAATAACGAAAGAGCATGAGCGCAGAAAAATTAGTAAAAGATAGAAGCGGTGAAAATTGCGAATTATGTACCCAAAGTTCCCCTTTAATTTTTCATGTTGTCGCTCCTAGGCCAGATAGTTATGTAGAAAATTGCGCTTGTTTGTGCGAAGAGTGTTTGGATCAGATTACGGGCAAAAGCCCAGTTGATTTAAATCACTTACGCTGTTTGAACGAAAGTATTTGGAGTGAAATTCCGGCAGTAAAAGTTCTATCTTATCGATTATTATCTCAAAACGCTCAGGAAGGTTGGGCTAGTGACTTACTAGACATGATGTATTTGACTGAGGATGAATTAGAATGGGCAAAAGAAGGATTAGAAGATGAGTTTGCTATCAAGCACTTAGACTGCAATGGTGCACAGCTTTTTGGAGGTGATACGATAGTTCTAACCAAAGATTTAGAGGTTAGGGGAGCGAACTTCACAGCCAAAAGAGGTACTTCGGTTCGCAATATTCGCTTGGTTACGGATAATGCAGAACAAATTGAAGGAAAAGTTAATGGACAAAACATTGTCATTTTAACCCAATATGTCAAAAAATAAGGTGCTTTATTTCTAAAGCACCTTAAACAATGATTATTTAATGTTTAGCAGCTAAATATCGCTCAGCATCTAAAGCAGCCATACATCCTGTTCCTGCAGCTGTAATAGCTTGACGGTAAGTTTTATCAGCAGCATCACCAGCAACAAATACACCAGCAACATTGGTTTTACTTGTTCCTGCTTGTTCATACTTGATATAACCTGTTTCATCTAAATTGATAAAGTCTTTAAAAATTCCTGTATTGGGTTGATGACCAATTGCTACGAAGAATCCTGTACAAGGAATGTCTTTAACTTCCTTAGTTTTAGAATTTATTACTCTAGCACCTGTTACGCCATTATCATCTCCTAAAACTTCTAGTGTTTCTGTATCAAATAATATTTCAATATTTGCTGTTTTTTTAACGCGATCCGCCATTATTTTGGAAGCTCTAAAGTCTTTTCTAACGAGCATGGTAACTTTAGTACATAGTTTTGAAAGATAATGTGCTTCTTCACAGGCAGAATCTCCAGCACCAACAATTACAGTTTCTTGTCCACGATAGAAAAATCCATCACAAACTGCGCAAGCTGAAACACCACCACCCATTTCTAAATATTTTTGTTCACTTGGCAGTCCAAGATATTTAGCAGAAGCACCGGTTGAAATAATTACAGTCTCTGCATGAATTTCAGTTCCATCATCAGCCCAACATTTATGAATGTCCCCACTGAAATCTACTTTATCAATAAAACCTGATTTAATTTCTGTTTCAAAGCGAAGTGCTTGCTCTTTAAGTTGCACCATCATCTCTGGTCCAGTAACTCCTTGTGGATAACCTGGAAAATTTTCAACCTCATTGGTGGTTGTTAATTGACCGCCAGGTTGTAATCCTTCATACATTAAAGGTTTCATGTCAGCTCTCGCCGCATATATTGCAGCAGTATATCCCGCCGGACCAGAACCTATAATCAAACAATGTACTTTTTTAATTTCACTCATTTCTTTAAAATTTATAGTGCAAAAATACTCTAAAGCAGTTAATCTCAAAACAAATGAATTATATTATATAATTAAATTTTTAGCTCCATATTTTATTTCTTATTTTCGCAATCAATTCTAAAAAAATATATTCCATGAAAAGATTTTCTTTCACTTTTATTTTATTATTTCTTGCTGCGCAAGTATTGGCTCAAGGTAAAGCACCAGCCAATTGGTATTTAAGTAATCCAAGCGATTCCAAAGTTTATGGAGTAGGTGCAGAAGAAGCTTATAAATTATTAACAGGTAAAACTTCCAAAGAAGTTATTGTTGCCGTAATTGATAGCGGTGTTGAAACCGATCATCCTGATTTAAAAGATGTTATTTGGGTGAATAAAAATGAAATTCCAGGTAATGGAATCGATGATGATAAAAATGGATATGTAGATGATATTCACGGTTGGTCATTTCTTGGTGGACAAGGAGGGGACATTAAAGATGAGGCATCTGAATTGTCTAGAATGTGTCGCGCAGACCAGAAATATTTTGAAGGAAAAGCAATCAAAAACTTAAATACTCAAGATTCAATACGATACAAAAAGTACCAAGAAAGAAAGGTGATTTTTGATACTGAAAAAATGAACTCTGCGCAACAGTATCAAGGTGTGTTAGCACTTTCTAGTTATATGGATGCTGTTAAATCAGAATCTAATGGAATCTTTTCAAAAGCAACTAATAAATCATACAAGCCGAAGAATGACTTAGAGAAAAAAATGCAGTCGCGCATGAAGTTAATTTTTACCATGATTAAGCCTGAGGATCTTGATAAAGAAATTGTGAGTGCTAAGGAAATGTTCGCAGGTCAAATCAAGATGAATAATATGGATGCAGACAGCATGCGTAGAACAATTGTTGGAGACAATCCGTCTGATTTATCAGAAAGATATTATGGTTGTAACCGTTATGAAGGACCAGATGCAATGCATGGAACACATGTTTCGGGAATCATTGCAGCAACAAGAGGTAACGGAATTGGAATTGAAGGAATTGCAGCCAACACAAAAATTATGGTCATCCGTACGGTTCCCAATGGAGACGAAAGAGACATTGATATTGCCAATGCAATCATGTATGCAGCAGATAATGGCGCTAAAGTGATCAACATGTCCTTTGGTAAATATTACACTCCCAATAAGGACATTATTGATAAAGCAGTAAAATATGCTGAAAGTAAAGATGTATTACTTGTTCATGCCGCTGGAAATGATGCGAAGAATAAGGATTTACAAGATTCTTATCCAACACGCATTTTTAATGATGGAGCCATTGCGCCAAACTGGATTGAAGTAGGAGCGAGTAGCTCATCAAAAGATTCTAAAAAGTTAATTGCTGATTTTTCCAATTATGGTGCAACAACAGTAGATCTTTTTGCCCCTGGAGTTGATATTTATTCAACTGTACCTGATGGAAAGTATGAAGATGCATCTGGAACAAGTATGGCTTGTCCAGCGGCGGC
>CANJQZ010000250.1 GCA_947476515.1 Flavobacteriales bacterium | reverse complement strand
CACTTATAGAAATAATTTAGGTACTAATGAACAAAAAAATTGTATTTTAAACCTAGGGTTTCGCACCAATTTAATCAATCATTATAATGATTATTAAGCAGATAATATTGCTCTTTGTGTGCACAATTGCACTTGAGCTTCAGGGCCAAATACAAGAAGGTTTTCTCCTAACGCCCTTCCAGACAGATTCTGTTAACAAAGAAATAAATGCAACTCATTCAGGTATTTTTCCTGCTATTCAATTAAATATTGCGAAAAATATAGGCTTTAGATTAAATAAGAACCATCAAGTCATACCATTACTTGATCTTGGAATTCAAAATAATACAGAAATAAATTATCGTATTGGCGGTGGATTATTGTTTGAGGGGAGCCCTTTAAAAAATTTATATTATAGAATTGGTGGGCTTGTTTATTATGCTAAAAACGACACTTTTTTTCATGTTCCTTTTGGTAAAGAAATCGGTCAAAAAGGGCTTGGATTTATGGGTGCCCCCATGGGAAGAATTTCCTATTCTCCGCATAAATATTTTAATTTTCAATTGGGTTATGATAAGAATTTTATTGGAGAAGGATCGCGGTCTTTATTTCTAAGTGACTATGGAAAGCCCTATTTATTTGGTCAAATTAAAACTCATTTTTGGCATCTTGATTATTTAGTTTTGTATCAATCATTCAAAGAAAACTACCAAGGAAAAAATCAAACGAAATACGCCGCAAGTCATTTTTTAAGTTGGAATATTACCAAAAAAATAAACATTAATTTTTTTGAATCTGTCATTTTCCGTGCAAAAGATACTTTATTACAACGAGGTTTTGACCCTGAATATTTAAACCCATTAATTTTTTATAGGCCACAAGAATATGCCATAGGTTCTTCTGATAATGCCTTAATAGGCATGGGGCTTTCTATAAAAATTAAAAAGTCGAAATTATACAGTCAATTAATTATAGACGATTTCTTGTTGTCGGCTGTTCAAGCGAAAAGTGGCTATTGGGCAAATAAAATTGGGGGGCAAATAGGCTTCAAATCAATGTATAAGAAAGGAGCCAACAATCTCTTTTACAGAATAGAATTGAATGCTGTAAGGCCGTATACCTATTCTCATTTGAATCCTATGCAAAATTATGGGAACAATAATGCGACACTAAGCCATCCATTAGGAGCTAATTTTATTGAACTCTACCTCGAAGGTAAGTGGCACTATTTAAAAAATACCTTCCAACTTTCTGGATCATATGGCTTGATGGGATTAGATAAAAACAACTTAAATTATGGCGCTAATATTTATCAAAGTTATGCGCTGCGTCCTTATGATTTTGGCGTTGTAATAGGCCAAGGTACGGGGGTCAATTTTTATCGGGTGAATCTTCAATACAGGCGCGCTATAACTGAAAAAGGCAGTATTTCAGCTTATGCTGAATTGCAATTTCGAGGAGATCAATATCAAATTAACAATACCAGTACTATTCAGTATTCTATTCTTCCGGTAATTGGATTACGGTCTCAATTGTGGAACGATTACAGAAACTATTAATAAAAAAAGCAGCCGAAGCTGCTTTCTTATTATTTAGATCGGAGGTTAAAGTCCTATGATTTGTTTCAATTCAACTTCCGTTGAACTTAATTGTGTACCCTCATTACTTAGATAGGTACGGTTAATTAATCGGCCATGAATGGCCACCTTTTTGCCCTGTTCACCATAAGTTTCAACAAACTGAGCTAAATTACCCCAGGCAAATACTTTATGCCATTGAACTTGAGACACATATTTTCCATCATTCTTCCGAACCATTTTATGTGTCGCTAAATTAAACCTGGCTACAGCATTTCCATTGTCAAACTTGGTTACTTGAGCGTTATTTCCCATGCTTCCCACAAGGGTTACATAGTTCCTGAAATCACTCATTTTTATTTTTTTATTGATTATATATAGTGGGACCGACTTCCCATTTATTGAAGGCACCATAGGCGTCGATCCTCGTTAGTTTAACTACATTACAATTAAATCATTAACCTCAACCTCTGTGATATAGTTTATTTTACCGTTAGAATTATAAAACCTAGTGGTTAATCTCCCTTCAACTGCTAATTCAACTCCTTCTTTTCCGAATTCTACTACTATTGGTATCCATCTTCCCCAAGCGCTAATTAAATGTTTGAAATTTCGTGCTTTTAAAGTGCCACTTGCATCCAAATAATCCTCCTTAGTGGAAAGGATAAATCTTGCTACCTGTTTACCAGATCCATCTTTTGCAAGTCTTGGAATCGTGCCTACGGTTCCTATTAAATTCACATGATTCATAAACGCTATATTTTATTTTTATTATTTAACTGATTCACTTTTTCCCTGCAATAACAAAAAGTCATTAGCCTCAATGACAGTACTATAGCGCTTTTCTCCTTTCGCGTCTTCGTAGGTTTGATGGACTAATTTTCCTTCTATTAGAATTTCCTGTCCTTTTGTTAATGTCTTTTGAGCGCGCTCTCCTGACTTACCCCAAATATTGATGGTGTGCCATTGTGTGTTTTCTTTCCACTCACCGCTTTTATCTTTATAATTCTCATTGGTAGCCAGTGTGAAGCGTGCTAAACTTTTTCCTGAATCAAAGGTTACAAATTCTGGTTCTGCTCCTAATCGGCCAATTAAATTAACCTTGTTTTTTAATGCATTCATTTTCTTATGTTTTATTAATTAAAATTATTTATCATCGATTTTTTTCGTGTTTAAATCAACATTACAAAGTTCCATAGAGTGCCTATTAGGAGTCGGTTTTTATTCATTTATTATCGATTATTATTCGTTTATAGTCAGTTATAACGATTCACAATAAGGAAAATGTGCGTTTAGACACTCGTGAATTGAGCTGAATAAATCACTAACTTTATGCACTTAGAAAGCTAGTATGTATAAAAATATCATCATTTCCCAAACAGAGGGGATCCAAATCATTACCATAAATAGACCTGAGCAATTAAATGCACTTAATAAGCTCACTATTGAAGAATTAAGCAACGCTATAGGTGAGGCCGAAGAAAATATATCTATTGGAGTTATTATCTTAACGGGAGCAGGAGAAAAATCTTTTGTTGCGGGTGCAGACATCAAAGAATTTGCAGATT
>CANJQZ010000249.1 GCA_947476515.1 Flavobacteriales bacterium | reverse complement strand
CTAGCGTTCATCCTGAGCCAGGATCAAACTCTCCGTTGTATAATAACTTTGAATTTTTCTGAGACTTAGAGATGTTGTTTTGTTCTTAATCGCTGTTTCCTTATTCCTCAATATTTCAATGAACTCTTTGTTGCCATCATTAACCTATTCCTAAATTAATAACCTATTAAATCCACATTAATTTATGACGCGTTCGTCAATTGCGGGGTGCAAAGATACATACTCTTTTTGTTTTAGCAAGCATTTTAGAAAAAAATGTTAGATATTTTTAATATTTTTTTTTACCAATTCTAAACTTGCTCAATATGAGCTACATAGAAACAATAAAAAGTTGAGAAAAGTTAATTATTGAATGATGCCTTGCCTTTCAATGACCTGTTGATTTTGAATGTCACCGAAACTCCGGGCTTTTAATTCAGATATCTTTTGGTAAATAGTGAAAGGTATTGCTATAATTTCATTACCATCGACTGTATACCCCTCTTCTATTATATAGATATACTTAACATCTGAAGAGAAACTCATGTCTTGTCCTAAGAAGACTAAAACTGCTGCAAATTTGATGGCTACTTCTTTATCAGCAACCAATTGATCCGTTCCAAGAATAGGATATCGAGATAGAATAATTCCAATCCTATCTTTAAGTATGCCAAGATCAGATTTGTTCCATGATTTTAAAAAAGGAAAATAACGCACTAACTCAAAAGTATCATTTGCATTTAATACAATTCTATCTATTTTATTATTTCTCTTTTTTGCAACTGAAAACCAAAATCGAATTGCAAACACTAATAATACTGTGGTAAGTACTCCTGCAATTTTAGCAATAGTGAGATTACCTAAAATAATACTTACAGGTACGGTAATTAAACACAAAAAAATTACCGCCAACCAAAAAGGGAAGCGGTAACTGTTAATTGTTTGATTATTTGGAAATTGATCTACTGTCATTAATGGGCTACCCATTTATCATTTAACATCTCTCCCTTAATAACGACGGTTTTAGTTCTAGCGTAATCTTCCGCTGCTACTAACATTTGTTCTCTTGTATCTCTTCTTATTAATATTGAACCAGATCCTTGTGATTTTATCTCAATATAGAATCCATTTTTAAGTCGAGCTGGTTTTGTTGGTGGTCTTCCCATTTTCGTATTTTCAGTTTAATAATATTTTAAAGATAGTTACCTTTTTGGGATAATTGAGCTGTTTTGTGAAATTTTGTGAAAAGAAATAATAAATAATACTAGCTAAATAATAGTTTGAGCATGAAATATTAGATATTTTTGCGCATGATTAATTTAGAAAAACTAGGGTATTTCCTTCCTCAAGGGTATCTTTTTCAGAATACAAGTTTACAAATCAATAGAGGAGATAAGGTTGGCTTAGTTGGGAAAAACGGTGCGGGAAAATCGACATTGCTTCGGATTTTATCAGGAAGAATAAAGCCTTCAGAAGGAAATGTACATCTTCCAAAAGGAACAGTAATTGGATTTTTAACACAAGATATTGTAATCGATTCTACTCAAAGTGTATTTGAATACCTTAATTGTTCGAACGAACGCATCGACTTTATCCGAACACGATTAGAAACTATTAACGATGAATTAACAACAAGAACTGATTATGAAAGTCAGGATTACGCAGATTTATTAGATGAATTATCAGAGAAAAATCATGAATTTCAAGTAATTGAAGGATTTCAATGGGAAGAAAAAATAATGACCACGCTAATTGGATTAGGTTTTAAGAATGAAGAACTGCATCAAAGTCTCAATACTTTTTCTGGTGGATGGAAAATGAGAGCGGAATTGGCTAAAATTTTAGTCAATCAACCTGATGTTTTATTATTAGATGAACCTACCAACCATTTAGATATTCTTTCTATTGGTTGGTTGGAAAGTTACCTTCAAAAATTTGATGGTGTTGTCGTAATTATTTCCCACGATAGATTTTTCTTAGACAATGTAACTCAAAGAACTCTAGAGATTAGTATGCAAAAGGTGTTTGATTTTCCATATGGTTACACTAAATACAAAACGCTAAGAGAAGAGGAAATGGGACGCTTAGAGCAAGCTAAAAAACAACAAGAAAAAGAAATTAAGCATACTGAAGAGCTCATTAATAAATTTAGAGCCAAGCAATCTAAAGCGGCATTTGCTCAATCATTAATCAAAAAATTGGAGAAGACTGAACGCATAGAAATTGAAAAGGAAGATTATAGTGGTATTCGTATTTCATTTCCATTAAGTGTTCAACCCGGAAAATGGGTGCTTGAAATGTCTGATGTTGGTAAATCTTATGGGCCGAAGGTTTTGTTTAAGAATATTAATATCACCGTTGGAAGAGGTGAGAAAATTGCTTTACTTGGTCCAAATGGCGTGGGAAAATCGACCTTGCTAAAAGCAATGATGCGTTCTATTGATTTTGAAGGAACAGTAAGTAATGGTCATAATGTAAATCTTGCCTACTTTGCACAAGATCAAGCAGAAAAATTAGATCCAACTTTAACCATTTATGAAACGGTCGACAATACCGCCAAAGGCGAACTTAGGAAAAATTTAAGGACCATACTTGGTGCCTTTTTATTCTCCGGTGAAATTGTAGATAAAAAAGTAGGCGTCTTATCGGGTGGTGAACGAACGCGCTTAGCTTTGTGTCAATTGTTATTGAGCCCTTCAAATTTTATTATTCTAGATGAGCCTACCAACCATTTAGACATGCAGAGCAAGGAGATTCTTAAATCTGCACTTTTAAATTATGAAGGCACTTTCTTGGTCGTATCACATGATAGAGAATTTCTAGCTGGATTAACCAATAGAATTTGGGATATAGAGAACCAAGGTTTGAAAATACATCATTTTACCTTAAATGAATATTTACAATATAAAAACGATACTAAGAATGATTTTCCTGCTGGAAATAATTTAAAATCGGAAACAAAACACAAGCCAATTCTTTCAAAAGAGGAAGAAAAACCTAAGAAAACAGTTCATCCCAATCTTGAAAAAGAAATTAAACAGATTGAAAAAAAAATAACCCAAGCAGAGGAAGAGTTAGCCTCTTTAAACGAATTATTAGGTAAATTCAATTACGGCGATGCCGAATTTCAACCTGCCTTAGACGCCTATACTTCAAAAAAAGAAAT
>CANJQZ010000248.1 GCA_947476515.1 Flavobacteriales bacterium | reverse complement strand
TTAAAAAAATAAAGGTGAAGGAATTAAGAAATTTCATTTTATTTGATTTTAATTTAAAAACGAAAATTCATCTTTTTCATTTCCAAAGTATTAAGAATCAAATATACATTATTTTATCATAAGTTTTTTTGTGCTAAGCTCTTCAATTTATAGCTTGCTTAGAAGCAAGCTCAATAGATTCAATCTTTTATTTCTTTTTATTTGCTTACTTAAAGCAAGCTCAAGAGATACTTAACAGAATATTTAATAATTATCTATTCAGTTTGGCTTTAGCCAAACTACAATATTATATTCTTCCTATTGTGCTTTAGCACCATTTTCTGCTTTAAAGAAAACTATATATTTTTTGGAATTAATAATTTTATAAATTATCTATACTTAAAACCAAAATCTCTTAAATCTGGCGTTGTTTCAAATGAAATTTTTATTGAATGTGTTCCGGGTAAAAGTTGGATGAAATTGTTGTCAAAGCGGACTCCCAACTGCATGGAATACAACCAAAAATCAGCTAAAAATTTATCATTATTGATTTCAATGACGGCTGTTTTATTAATCGTATCTATATCATTTAGCTTTATAGTTACATACGCTTTTACATTTCCCTGAAAAGACTTTTGTTTACTTAATAGGAAAGTTCTATTATAACCATTGACCCTTACTTTGACCACTTGGTTTTGCTGCTTAAAACTCCCTAAAGAAATTTGTTCTTGATAAGCAATCCCTAATTTTTCCAATTTACTTGAAACCAATTTACCGTCTAATGAATAGACATCAATATTAACTTGAGTAGCGCGCTCAGAACTTTTGGGGTCGTCCGATTTTAAGAACAATTGAACATTTCCTTTAGCATCTGATTTTTTCAACACCGTGAGGGGGCTAAAATCATCGCGAACAGCATAATGAAGTGCCTTCCAGTTTCCGAAATAATCAATACTTGACCAAGTGGGTGCAGACCAGCAGTCATTTAGTTGCCAATACAAACTCCCCATGCATCGTGGAGCATCCAAACTATGTGCTTGGATAGCAGATGAAATAGCATACGCTTGCGTTAACTGAGAACGATAAACAAACTCCTCAAAATTATCCGTTGGACCATAAAGTAACTTAGCATGTTTTTCAATCATGCCATTTCCAACATAACTTTTTTGATGGTGCTTCATTACTTTTGAAGAAAGCGACCAGTCTTTTTTATCTGAGAAAGTAGTTAAAGTACTGTATTCAGGGAAACTTTGGAAGCCATATTCTGCATTAAATCTCCCAATATTTTTTACTAAATCAGACATGGGATCAGAACCATGCCAAACGCCCCAATAATGTTGTGATCCCTCATTATAGTATTCCTCCTTGCCCCAATTACTTAAAGGAGAGGTGTGAATGTAAGAAGTAGTAGTCCATTTGGAGATGACTTTGTTGGCTAGCTTATGAAATAAATCATCATATGCTTTTTCAATTACTTTTTGATTCTTTTCATTTAAGGCATATTGAAGCTGAAAACCCCAATTTTTCCAAGCTACATCCACTTCATTATTTCCGTTAATGAGGATAACAGATGGGTGTGCACTTATTCTCGGGATTTGAAAATTAAACTCCTCTTCAACATTATTTAAAAAAGCAGTATCCCCCGGATACATAGCACAAGCAAACATTAAATCTTGCCAAACTAAAATTCCTTTTTGATCACAGGTTTTGTAGAAAATATCATCTGGATAATACCCTCCTCCCCAAATACGCACCATATTAAAATTTGCAGCAAGCATTTGGTCGATCATTTTTATTATTTCCGCATCCTTTACTGCAGCAGGAAAAACGGATTGTGGAATGTAATTAGCGCCTTTACAAAAAATTGGAACATCGTTTACATGAAATTCATATGAAGTTCCCCATTCATCTTTTGTTTGCACCAATTGAGCCGTTCGAATCCCAAAGTCAATAATATATTGATCGAGCACTTCGCCCTTGGCATCCAGTAAGCGAATGGTGTCGCGATACAAATAGGGATCTCCAAAACCGACTGGCCACCACAACTTAGGATTTTCCATTTGAAAATCAAATTGAAAATGATTGTCAGTCAGTGAATCGACCAATAGAGGATGTTTACCAAATAAAGTTGATGAAATTGATCCATCTTTTAAAGCTGATTTAGTTTCCAAAATATACAATAAAGTAGCGGTATTGCTTGCCTGATATAAGGTGTTCACTACACAAGACTGAATCCCATTAGTTCTAGCAGGGATGATTTGAACAGGCTTAGAAAATCCAATAGTATTCATGCGCAAAGTCCAATCCCAACCAAATTGATATTGAGGCTTACGACTTAAGGGAGCAGCTTTAATTTTTGCAGGATCATTAGGGGCTGGATAATGAAAGTCTTCTTGTTCGTATTTATCTTTATGATACAATACCGGAGGTGTAATCGATACAGCAATTGTATTGTAACCTGCATGAACTAGTGATTTTATCTCAAAATTATAGGGATGAAAAAAATTAATGGTGTTCCCAAGAAAGTTGCCATTGATTTCAACAGATCCATAAGTGTCCAAATTTGAGAAATTTAAAAGCAAACTTTCTGCTGTTGCTTCCTTTTCAGTGAGATAAAAAGTGCTTCTGAATTGCCATACATAATCTTCAATCCATTGAAATTCCTTTTCATTTTCTCCATAGAAAGGATCGGGCAATGCTCCACTTGCTATTAATTTCTCTTGAATACTTCCCGCTCTACCAAAGGAGTACCATTCTTTTTTAATAGGATGATAAAATTCCCAAGTTAATTCTTGCTGCGCGATTGAATTTATTGAAAATAAGAGTACAGAAATAAAAGTAGTAACTTTAAAAAAAGTCATAAATAATAAAATTTAATACGCTTAATCAATAGGAAATATCAATTGAAAATTACCAATTTCGGTCAAAACTAGCATCCACCATTTTGTCCTCAGTAGCTGTTTTAAGGGCATAATTAAATCCTGCATAAACAGAATAAGCTCCAATATTTCCTTTTTTATCTATTGCAATAAAACCGCATTGAAGATTGGTGAGATCACTGTGTTTTTTAATAATTCGGTTGACCACTTCTTTACATGCCTCTAATGGAGTATAACCGTGTCTCATTAACTCAACAACCATGCTGCTTCCTGCTACGCGAATAATAGCTTCACCCAATCCAGTTGAAGTAGCTGCACCAAC
>CANJQZ010000247.1 GCA_947476515.1 Flavobacteriales bacterium | reverse complement strand
TTGATAGATTCCACTTTCACTAAAGGAAAAAATTTCTCACCTTCTCTTGGCGGACGAATAGTTCCTTTAACAGTATCACCCGTTTTTAGTCCAAATAACTTGATTTGATTTTGTGAAACATAAATATCATCAGGTGATGGAAGGTAGTTGTAATCTGAAGATCTTAAAAATCCATAACCATCTTGTATCACTTCTAAAACACCTTCAGCAGAAACAATTCCAACTAAATCATAATTCTCTTCTAATTTTTCTTGCGCTGTTTTTCCGTCCTGCTTTTGATTTGGATTGTGATGTGGTTTATGTCCTTCTTGACGATTTTCTCTTTCTGTTCTTGTGTCACCATCTACTTTTAATTCAGCTTCTTGACGAGGTTCTCTTTCTGGTCTTGACTCACTGTCACGAGGTTGTTGAGCCTCTTTTCTTTCATGATGTTTATGCACTGGGACTTTATGTTGTCTTACTGGCGGGGTAGTTGCAGGCTCGGTATTTTCAGTATTCGACACTTCACTTTCCTTGTTATCTTCCTTCACAGGTTGATTGCTAGTTTCAATTGTATCTTCTTCAAAATCTAATTTTGGTTGAGCAATCATCTGATCCTCTTTTGCCATTTTAGGCAGCGGAGCTATATTAGATTTACTAATTTCTTCAATCGGTTTTCTTTTGCGCTTCTCTCTTGTTCCTTGATCAGTTTGTTCTTCTGTATTTGAAGGAGTAGAACCTCCCATAATTGCTGAAATTAATTCAGCCTTTTTTAATGTTTCCGAAACGCTTAGACCTAATGTTTCTGCAATTATACGCAAATCGGATATTTTTTTATTCTCTAATTCTTTTTGATCCATGAATTTTGTTTGATTTTGTAAGAAGGATTAAGGTAGAAGGAAAATTTCCTTGGAGATTATGATGCAAGTTTAAAGAAAACAATTGAATTAACAATGAAAAATAAGTTAATATTATGTTTTTCTCTTCTTTTTCTTAGCAGCGGGAAATAATATGTTATTTAAAATTAATCTGTATCCAGGAGAATTAGGGTGTAAATTGAGATCTGTTGCGGGATCTCCTACAAAATGTTGGTAATCTTCTGGATCGTGTCCACCATAAAAAGTCCACATACCTTGCCCTAATTCTCCATGCAAGTATCGAACCGTTCCTGCAGCTTTATTTTCTCCAAGTACCAAAACATTGGTTTTAATAAATTCTTTTCTGAAATCAGTAGTTTGGCCCATGAAGCCTTTTATAATATTCGTATGACATTGGGTCAACATGGTCGGAACAACATCCCATTTAGCTGAAAAATCGAAAAGGGTAAAAACATCTGTTTGTTCTGAAATGAGTTTATTATTTCTTAAGTCTGACGCATCAATATCTGAATATTCATAAACCATCGGATCTTTATTGAGATGAAAGTCTTTAAAGGCAAATGTTTGGTTAAAATCCAATTTACTTTGTGCATTTGGGTCAGAATTATCGTAATCAAAAACGGATTCGCAAATGTCAATTCCTTGTGCGGCCAGGGCAATATCATAACTATCTGTTCCGCTGCACATGGTGAATAAAAACCCACCCCCAATTACAAAGTTTTTTAAATTTTGCGCAACAGCTAATTTAAGTGCTGTTACTTTTTTAAATCCAAGGATTCTTGCGTTTTTTTCAGCAGCAACAACTTGTTGTTGATACCATACTTGATTCCGAGCAGAACTGTAAAATTTACCATATTGTCCTGTGAAATCTTCATGATGTAGATGCAACCAATCATATTTAGGCAGCATACCCATTACTATTGCAGAGTCATAGATTTTATCGTACTTAATTTCCGCATATTCTAGAACCATAGTCACGGCATCATCCCAAGGTTGTTTGTCGGGAGGAGTATACACTGCTATTTTTGGCGCTTTCTCAAGTTGCACCACTTCCATATTAACTTCTGGATCAGCTATTTGTGATTTAATCTGATTTACTTGTCCGTCGGCCAGAACTTCGTATTTTACTCCTCTAATGATTAGTTCTTGCTCTATTAATTTAGAATGAGGAATCAAAAAAGATCCACCACGATAATTGAGCAGCCATTCAATGATCAATCCATTTTCTAAAGTCCAAAAAGCGATACCATAAGCTTTTAAATGGTTGGTTTGTTTTTCATCCATAGGGACAAGTAGCTGCGTAGCTTGCAAGCGCAAACCCATTGAAAGAAATAAGAAAAGTACAAGTATACCTTTAGTCATTAGAAAGGAGTTGGTTCTTCGTCTTCTTTGAAAAAGTCATCTTCTGAAATTGGACTGTTCATTTTACTAGGTACAGTATAAGTTTTTGATTCTGAATCGAAATTAGAAATACCGCTTACACTATTTAGATCTGTGTATTCTGAGGAATCGTTCAGGTTTTCAAATCGCGCATAATGAGGTACAAAACGCAATCTAACTTTGGCAGTGGAACCATTTCTATGTTTTGCAATAATTATTTCGCCAATATCATTAGTAGCATTTCCATCTTCATCTTTTACAATTCCATAATAATCTGGGCGATAGATAAAGGAAACAATATCAGCATCTTGTTCAATGGCACCCGATTCACGCAAATCTGAAAGAATAGGTCTTTTATCACCACCTCTCTGTTCTACCGAACGACTTAATTGAGCTAATGCAATTATTGGGATATTTAATTCTTTTGCTATTTCTTTAATGGATCTAGAGATTGTTGAAATTTCTTGCTCACGATTCCCTCCATTTTTTCCATCTTTAGCACTCATTAACTGTAAATAATCAATAATAACCAATTGAATATTGTGCTGTTGTTTTAACCTACGACATTTAGCACGAAAGTCAAATATGGTAATCCCAGCGGTATCATCGATAAAAATAGGTGCTGTCGTTAATTTCGCTATTCGAGTATGTAATTGTTGGAACTCATGATCCGCTAAATTTCCTTTTCTTAATTTTTCGGAATCAATTCGAGCTTCACCTGCAATAAGTCGTTTTACCAATTGAACTGCAGACATCTCTAAAGAGAAAACAGCAACAGGCATGTTATGATCAACAGCTGTATTGCGTGCCATAGACAATACAAAAGCAGTTTTACCCATTCCTGGTCGTGCAGCCAAGACAATCATATCAGATTTTTGCCATCCAGCAGTAACTTTATCAAGTTCATGGAATCCACTTGGAACACCTGAAATTCCATCTGCATTGGTCCT
>CANJQZ010000246.1 GCA_947476515.1 Flavobacteriales bacterium | reverse complement strand
TGTACTTCCTGCCACTATACAAAACGAACATTTTGAGATCGATCTGAGTTTATTTTCCTTAAAAAAGGGTCAAGAAGTTTTCATAGAGCTCGAACATTATGAAGGTTGTAGTCCCCGATTTATCAATCCGGAAGTTCTACTACCGAACAGTACCTTTAATCTTGTGAATCTTTCTGCAACATCAAGTGGTAAGGTTTCTTGGAGCACAAAAAACGAAAGTGGCAGATTGCCTTTTATTGTTGAACAGTATAAATGGGGTAGATGGGTGGCTGCAGGAGAAGTCGCAGGTCTTGGGATTAATGAAATCAATAATTATTCCCTTGAGATTATTCCGCACAGTGGTGTGAATAAAGTTAGGATATCCCAAACCGATAATTCAGGTAAAAAAAGAGCTTCGAGGTCAGAGGACTTCACTTCAAAAATTAAAAAAGTAATTAAAACTCCAGCAAAAGTTCAAACCTCGATTTTCTTTAAAAGTGATGGAAAAGCATTTAAAACAAAATATGAAATGTATGATGCCTTTGGGAATCTATTAAAAAAAGGATACGACAATGAAGTTGATTGCTCCAATTTATTAAACGGAATCTATTTTATTAATTTTGATAATAAATCAGAAAAATTCATCAAATATTAAGCAATGATTAAAAAGATTGAACATATAGGAATAGCGGTTGAATCGATTGAAAAATCGCTTCCTATTTATGAACAATTACTCGGTGTGTCTTGCTATAAAACAGAAATAGTAAGTTCTGAATTGGTAAAAACTGCCTTTCTGATGGTGGGTGATTCTAAAATTGAATTGCTTGAAGCAAGTGATCCCAATTCCACTATTGCCAAATTTTTAAGCACGAAAGGTCAAGGGTTTCATCATATTGCTTTCGAAGTAGATGACTTAGAACAAGAAATAAGCCGCCTTTCGCAATTGGGTTTTGAATTGATTCATCAAAGTCCAAAAGATGGCGCTGACAATAAATTAATTGCCTTTCTGCATCCTAAATCGACAGAAAAACTTCTCGTGGAGTTGTGTCAAGAAAAATAAGCTTCAAAAGAAATTCCTGGTTGATATAATTTGGCTTGTACACCTGCCGCTAGCGCTCCTTCAATATGCTGAGGACTATCATCAATAAACAAAACTTGCTCCGGCGGAAATTTCAATTGTGAACATACCCAAGTGAAAGTGTCAGCGTTTGGCTTTCGTTTACCTATGAGATGAGAAATAAACATTTCATGAAAAAATGCCTCCATTTCCTCCCCTCTATGTTTTTTCCAAGAACGCAGCACCTCAGCAAAATGCAATTCATTGGTATTACTCAATAATGCGACAGGAACCTGTTGTTTAATTTGATCCATAAAATGCAACTTATCCGGATCGAAATCACCAAGCATTGCATTCCATGCCTTTACTAAACTATTGGCCGAAGTACCTGTAGGCAAGTGAGGAAGTAGATCGTTTATAAAACGCTGTGCCGAAATTTCACCACATTCGAAGCGGTCAAACAATTCGTTTTGTTGAAACTGATGGTATAAATTACTAAAATCTTGAAGTCCCAAAGATTCAAATGCGATTTTCGTTGAATGGTAATCAATATCTAACAAAACGCCTCCCAAATCTAAAATAAGACACGAAAAATTTATGGTTTCTCCTTCAACTTTTAATTGCATTTGTCAAAATTAGAGCATATTAATTTAAAACCAATCTAAATTAATAAAAATGACATTTCTATGACAATAGAGTTTGATCTAGTAACGAAATTTGCATTCAAATAGAGATTGAACTGTGCTGACATATTTACATACCATTGCCTTTACACACCGCAAATTTGATTTGACGAAAATTGGTATGTTGCACATCGAATTAAACGAGCAAGCTACCCGCCTTAAATCTGTAAAAGCTGCATTAGAACTGGATGAATTTTTATTTCTATCTACTTGTAACAGAGTTGAAATCAGCTTTATTCGTAAAAAAACGGTAGATAGTGCCTTTTTCTCAAAATTACTGAAGGCCCTTTATCCCAATTTAACAGCAGCTGAACTTGAAGGTTTTGTTGCTAACCTAGAACATTATCAGAACAGAGTAGCCATTCAACATGCATTAGCAGTGGCTTCCTCCATTGATTCCATGATTATTGGAGAAAGAGAAATCATCACACAAGTACGCAACGCCTACGAACATTGTAGCGCTAATGGTCTTACCGGAGATAGTATGCGCATCCTCATGAAACATGTGATCGAAACCGCCAAAAAAGTGTATACCCAAACAAGTATCGCTACCAAGCCTGTTTCTGTTGTGTCATTGGCCTATCAACAATTGAAAAAATTGAACATTGCCTTAGATGCTCGGATCATATTAATTGGAGCTGGAGCAACCAATACCACCATGAGTCACTTTCTCAAAAAGCATGGTTACAAGAACTTCGTTGTCTTTAACAGAACTCTTGCAAAAGCTGAATTGCTCGCAGAGGCATTGAAAGGAACGGGAATAGCCCTAAGTGAAATACACAACTACACCGGTGGTTTTGATGTGATAATTACTTGTACCGGGGCTGATCACCACTTAATTTCTTTAGAGATTTACGAACAACTATTGCAAGGAGAAACGAGTAAAAAAGCCATTATTGATATCGCTATTCCGCAGGATTTAGATCCGCAAATAGGTGAAAAATATAAACTCACGCATGTATCCGTTGAATTTTTACAACAAATTTCAAATCAGAATTTAAAAGAACGCTCCAAGGAAATTGATCATGTGCAGCGCATCTTAACTGCTGCTTCAGAAGCATTCGAATTGAGAATCAAAGAAAGGCAAGTTGAAATAGCCATGAAAGCTGTTCCTAAACAAGTGAAGGACATCAAAACAGCAGCGCTCAATGATGTTTTTAAAGATGAGATTGAAAACATGGATGCCGCCTCAAGAGAAGTACTTGAAAAAGTAATCGCTTACATGGAGAAAAAATACATAAGCGGTCCTATGAAAATGGCCAAAGAAATACTTCTTAAGAATGACTGATGCTCAGCACATTAGAATTGGTACCCGCGGTAGCGACTTAGCGCTGTGGCAAGCACATCATGTCAAAAAACAATTGGAAGCACTCGGAACCAGCGTTTCAATTCAGATCATTAGTACGCAAGGAGATCGCATTCAAGATTTAAGTTTTGATAAATTAGAAGGCAAGGGGTTTTTTACCAAAGAGATTGAAAATGCCCTTTTAAATAATGAAATTGATCTGGCCATTCATTCCC
>CANJQZ010000245.1 GCA_947476515.1 Flavobacteriales bacterium | reverse complement strand
TTAAACCAGGCGTGTATGGTTGTGATAGGCATCAATACACAATCTTGAATCGATAAGCCTTCAATTTTGACATAAGAAGCGTCACCTCTTAATCTAGTTCCTCTACATTCATGACATTCTGTTTTCCCTCTGTAGCGTGAAAGCATAACGCGATATTGAATCTTATAAGTTTGATTTTCAAGGAATTTAAAGAAGTCATTTAAACCCATAAAGTAACTGTTGCCAGTCCATAACAATTGATATTCTTCTTTGGTTAATTCTTTTATGGGGCGGTGAATGGGAAAATTGAATTTTTTCGCGTTGTAGATCAGTGCATTTAGGTATTCACTCATTACCTCACCTTTCCAGGGTAATATGGCACCTTCAAAGATGCTTAAACTTCTGTTGGCAAAAACTAAATCTTCATCAATTCCCAATACTTTTCCGTAGCCCTCGCAGGTTTTGCAAGCGCCGTAAGGGTTGTTGAAGGTGAAAAAATGAATATTAGGCTCTTGAAACTCTATGCCGTCCAATTCAAATTTATTACTGAACCAATGGTATTCATTAGATTCTAAAATCACTAAAGCACAAGATCCTTTTCCTTCTCCAAAAGCCAATTGAATGGAGTCCATGTAGCGGGAATCATTTTCTTCACTCGAAGGATCAACGATAAATCTATCTATTACTAAATAAGTAGATTTTAAGTCAATTTTTTTGGTGTCGACATCTGATAAATTTATAAAATTATTATTTAAATAAAGTCTATTAAAACCCTGTTCAACAAGTGATTGAATTACTTTTTCAATTTCTTGATTAGGGTGAAAATAAAGTGGACAAACGAGGGCTATTTTTTCATTAAGTTTTCTAGATTTTAAGTAATTAAGCACATCTTGAGGGCTGTGTTTTTTTACTTCAGCACCACTTTTAGGTGAGTATGTTTTTCCTGTTCGTGCAAATAGCAATTTTAAATAGTCATAAATTTCTGTTGTAGTACCCACTGTTGATCGTGGGTTGCTGGTAATTACTTTTTGCTGAATAGCAATAGAGGGCGCAATTCCTTTGATATAATCTGCTTCAGGTTTATTTAATTTTCCAAGAAATTGTCGAGCATAAGAAGACATGCTTTCAATAAATCGACGCTGTCCCTCTGCGTAGATAGTGTCAAATGCTAATGATGATTTGCCAGAACCAGATACACCTGTGATTACGGTTAGGTAGCTGTGAGGAATAGCAACATCAATATTTTTTAAGTTGTGGACGCGTGCTCCTTTTATTTCTATTTGTGTTTTCACTATGCAAATTTAACAGATGAAAGCAGAAGCTGTTCATAATCTAAAAAAATTCCTACTTTTAGACCATTAATAACTATTTATGATTTCCTTTTCCGCTTTATTCCGAAAGAAAAATGTAGCTGATATTCTCAAGAAATTAGAGGCTGATCAAATGAGTGATGCACATGTTTCCTTGGGAAAGCATTTGAAAGTTAGAGATTTAACTGCTTTTGGAATTGCCGCAATTATTGGAGCAGGAATTTTCAGTACCATAGGTCAAGCTAGTTACGAGGGTGGACCGGCAGTGATCTTTCTTTTTCTTTTTACAGCGCTTGCTTGTGGGTTTGCAGCCTTTGCATATGCTGAATTTGCTTCCATGGTGCCTGTCTCTGGTAGTGCTTATACTTATTCTTATGTTGCATTTGGTGAAATAGTAGCATGGATTATTGGTTGGGCATTAATCATGGAGTATGCCATTGGGAATATTACTGTTGCGATTTCCTGGAGTGATTATTTTACTGATATGTTGGCCCAGACACATATCGGTTTCTTAGGAATTCATGGCATTCATCTTCCAGATTGGATTCAAATGGATTATTTATCGGCTTCTAATGGTTATGAAAAAGCATTAACGCTAATGGAGGGTGGGAAATCTATAGCAATGTTAGATGCTTCTGTCGGACAAGCTTATCAGGCATGGTTAACAGCACCAAAGTTTTTCGGTTTTCATATTATCTTTGATTTACCTGCTTTATTTATCATTGTTTTTATCACTTGGCTCGTTTATAGGGGAATAAAAGAAAGTCGCAACGCCTCTAACTTGATGGTTGTTGTTAAATTGGCCATCATTCTTTTAGTGATAGGGGTAGGTATTTTTTATATTGACACTGAGAACTGGAATCCATTTGCTCCAAAAGGTATTGGAGGTATTTTAAAAGGAGTCTCAGCCGTATTTTTTGCCTACATAGGTTTTGATGCTATTTCGACCACTGCTGAAGAATGTGAAAACCCGCAACGCGATTTACCTCGTTCCATGATGTGGTCCATTATCATTTGCACGGTACTTTATATTGCAATTTCTCTTGTGTTGACGGGTGTAGTTTCCTATAAGCAGTTAGCAGTAGGTGACCCATTGGCGCATGTTTTTAAGGTGCTAAACTTGAATCGTATGGCAGGAATTATTTCGATTTCAGCTGTAATTGCAATGGCTTCAGTTCTTTTAGTTTTTCAAATGGGACAACCTAGAATCTGGATGAGTATGAGTCGCGATGGCTTATTACCTAAACGATTTTCTAAAGTACATCCTAAATATAAAACGCCTTCTTTTGCTACCATTGTTGTTGGTTTTGTTGTTGCTGTACCGGCCTTGTTTATGAATTTAACCATGGTCACAGATTTATGCAGTATTGGGACTTTGTTTGCATTCGTATTGGTTTGCGGTGGTGTTTTGGTGCTTCAAAACAAACCAAATATTCCACGCGGAAAGTTTAAAACACCTTATGCCAATGGAAAGTACTTTATGCCCATATTTTTAGTGTTAACCGTGGTCCTGTTATTTTCAAAATTCAAGCAAGAATCTTTGCATTTCATTCTTAATAAAGCGGATTTAAAATCCAATTCAGAGGTCTTAAGTGAATTAGCACCAAAAGAATCTGCAGCTTTAAAAGATTATTTATTAGTTAATAAAGCTAGAGAAATGAAGGCAGTTGGAAGTGATATTGATGCCTTTTACGAAAATAGAGAAATACCTGTATTGCATAAGGATATGCAGTTTTTAAATAAACCAATTTCGTTTTATATGAAGTCGGGTTTTATGCATTTCGCTCATAAAATTCCAACTTGGATTTTTATAGTTTTTACTTTGTTCATTACCGTAATGGCAGTTTTGAAAAATCTTTCATTGATACCTATTCTAGGGCTTTTGAGTTGTCTTTATATGATGAGTCAAATAGAATTAGACAATTGGATTTATTTCTTCATTTGGCTTCTGA
>CANJQZ010000244.1 GCA_947476515.1 Flavobacteriales bacterium | reverse complement strand
GAATTTATTCAAATTGTAGATACAGTTTTATCAGCGCTAGCCATTCCTTCCTTTACCATTAAAATCAATAACCGTAAAATATTAAGTGGAATCGCTGAAGTTTGTGGGGAACAAGAGCAACTGATTACCATAACAGTAGCACTAGATAAATTAGATAAAATTGGTCAGGATGGGGTAGTGGCAGAATTAGAATCAAAAGGAATTAGTGCTGCAGCAATTGAAAGAATAAAGCCGTTATTTTCTTTGACCGGCAATCCTAAAGAACAACTTGAGATTTTATCTTCTTATTTAAGTTCATCTGAAATTGGCTTGAAGGGAATTGAAGAGGTCAAATTTGTTATTGATACGGCAAGCGATTTAGGATTAAAGAATGGTAAAATTGAATTTGATGTTACTCTAGCTAGAGGATTGAATTATTATACTGGTGCCATTGTAGAAGTTAAAGCGGATAATATTAACATGGGTAGTATTTGTGGCGGTGGAAGATACGATGATTTAACCGCTACTTTTGGTTTATCAGGAATGTCAGGCGTTGGTATTTCTTTCGGAGCTGATCGGATTTATGATGTACTAGAAGAGCTTAATTTATTCCCAATTGAAGTTAATTCAAGTCTGAAACTCATGTTCGCTAACTTCGGAGCGGAGGAATCATTAATTTGTATGCAATTGGCGCAGCAATTAAGATCAAAAGGAGTGGCTTGCGAAGTTTATCCAAGCGCTCCAAAGCTTCAAAAGCAAATGAAATATGCAAATGACCGCTTAGCGCAATGGGTTGTCCTTTTAGGGGAAGAAGAATTAAAAAATAAAGCCCTTGTATTGAAAAATATGACGAGTGGGGAACAAACTGTAATCTCTTTTGAGAAATTTGTGGATACTTTCTTAAAATTGAATTAAGAGAAACAGACTTTAAATATTTCGTTTCTAATTTTGTGAAATTTGAAATCGTGATATTGCAATAAGACTTTCCGCCACCATATCTTTAACATCTGAGTCGTCAAACAAAACGAGTTTATCAATAAATCCTATCATCTTTTTCCATTTATTTCTCATATTTAAATAGTTGATGGAACATCGTGGTATTGCAATATTGCGATATGACTTTTTTAGTAAAAAAAATCCAACCTCATCATTTAGTATTGCAATATTGCAATGTCACGATCCAATCTCTATTCTGTAATTGCTCTTTTTCTAGTTTATTTTTCATACATTTAACAATAAGTTAATTTAATAAATTCCGTATGAAAGAACTTTTACTTAGTATTCTATTAGTAAGCACCTCATTTATACACAGTCAATATTGCATGCTGGCCGGACCAACATCTACTGCAGATTCAAATGTAAAGTCAGTACAAATGACAGGGGTTCTTGGAACTATTAGTTATCTAGGATGTCCTGGAGTTTTAGGAGTTCAAGATTTAACTGGACAAAATGTTACGCTTAATGCTGGAGGAACCTATTCTTTGAGTGTTGAGTTTGGGACTTGTGGTGGAAATTATGTTGGCGTAGGACAAATTTGGATTGATTTTGATCAGAATATGGTTTTTGACCCAAGTGAATCAGTTGGAACTTGGTCTGGAATACCACCTTCAGTCGCTACAGTTTATGCAATTAATGTTCCTATTAATGCTCAGAATGGAATTACCCGCATGCGCGTTACTCAAAAAGAGGGAGGGGTTTTGCCTCTTGATCCTTGTGCAAGTTTTCAGTGGGGTTCGACAATGGATTTTGGAATTACCATCGCAAATGGGATGGATTGTTCAGGATATATCGGCGATAATACCAACGACCCAATTGTAGTCTCTTCCATTCCTTTTACCGATTCAAGAGATAATTCTTACTGTTATTCCAATGATAATTTAGTTTACAATTCCCCAGATATTTATTACCGATATGATGTCGCACCCATTTATAATTTTTTAAATGTGAGTCTTTGTGGAGCTTCTTTTGATACTTTCTTAAGTGTTGTCGATCTCAATGGTAATGTAATTGCTTATAATGACGATCATTGTGGGAGTCAATCTTCGTTAAGTTTTTCAACCTTAGGACTCGGAACGGTATATTTTATTGTAGAAGGTTGGGGAAGCGAAATGGGTAATTATACACTCCAAATTGAGTCTTCCAATGTAGGACTTGACGATTTATCGCAAAACAATAGTTTAATTTATCCCAATCCGAACCATGGACAATTTAAAGTGTCATCGACAGGCCATTTGAAAATATACAACCTTATGGGATCGCTTGTATTTGAAACTGAATTATTGAATAATAAACAGATTAATGCAAGTGAACTTCCAAATGGAACTTATTTTTTGCAAACAGAAAGTCATGAAAGTCTTCAAAAATTAATTATTAATAAATAGTAGTTATGAAGCAATACCAACTTTTCTTCTTGTTTCTGATTCTTGTTTTCCAAAATGCTATAGCTGGTGAATGGATTCAAAAAGCATCCTTTGGGGGAACCGGGCGCCACAGAGCATCTGGATGTTCAACCACCAATAAAGGGTATATGGGACTAGGACACATCAATGGAGCTGGAGTAAACATAACTTACAATGATTGGTGGGAATATGATCCTGCGTCTAATTCTTGGACTCAAAAAGCCAATTATCCCGTTGGAAATTATGCTGCTATTTCTTTTACTGTTAATGATCAGCCACATGTAGGTGGAGGAGCTGCTTTAAATGGTGAGTTTTATCGTTTCAATCCACAAGCTAATTCTTGGATGCCAATTGCTGCATGCCCATTTTTCTCTCCTACGGATACACAAGGATTTTCAATCAATGATAAAGGATATGTTTATAATCTTAATCAATTGGCTGAATATGATCCTCAAAGTGATGCATGGACATTAAAGGCTGTTGCGCCTTTAAATTTTACCAATTGGAGCTGCTGTTTTGCTATTGAAGGAAGTGGATTTATTAAGCAAGGTGCACTTTTATATGAATTTAAACCATTAGAAAATACTTGGATTCAAAGAGCTAATTTTCCTGGAGTAAGTACCGGAGGCAGCTCTGGTTTTTCAATTAATCAAAAGGGATATGTTACTTGTGGTTATGTTGGTGGATTAGCAGTAGTAACACACCAAGCTTGGTATTTTTCACCAGGGACGAATTCTTGGACTGCAGCGGAAGATTTCCCAGGCACAAGCAGGCGATTTCCTGTAGCTTTTGCAATTCATGATAAAGGTTATTTTGGCACGGGCACTAATGGTGTTAATTTTAATGACTTTTGGCAATATAATCCTGTG
>CANJQZ010000243.1 GCA_947476515.1 Flavobacteriales bacterium | reverse complement strand
TAGCCTTCCAAAATTGGAATTCCAGCGGCCATAAACATGCGCATAAGTCTCGGTTGAAGGGCAGCACTTCCCGAAGCAATTGCTCTGACATTTCCTCCTAAAGCTTCTTGCCATTTAGAAAAAATCAATTTACGCGCAATAGCTAATTTAAAATGATACCAACTGCTTTTTCCAACTGTTTCATATTGCTCCGCTAAACGAACAGCCCAAAAGAACAAAATGCGTTTAATTCCTTTTAAGTCCTCCCCTTTAGCCATTATTTTATCAAAAACCTTTTCAATTAAACGAGGAACAGCAGAGAACAAATCTGGTTTCACTTCTTTGATATTTTCACCAATTGTATCCATTGATTCAGCGAAATAAATGGAGCAGCCGATCTGCATATATAAATAATGCAACATACGCTCATAAACATGGCAGACAGGAAGAAAAGACAGCACCTTTGAATGATTGTCTGCAGGAATTGGACGCATACATGCCGACACATTGGAGAGTAAATTCCGATGAGAAAGCATTACACCTTTTGGATTCCCTGTTGTACCAGAAGTGTAAATAATGGTCGCTAAGTCTTCATATTTAACCTTGTCCATTCTTAATTTTACCTCACTTTCATCTATAGAAGCACCTTTTTCATGTAGAATTTTCCAATTCTGAAAATTCTCTATGGTATCAAAAGTGAAAAAATCAATTAAACTTGGCGTATCTTTTTGTACATGCTGTATTTTAGTTGCCAAATCTAGATTAGAAACAATCATTAATTTTGCTTCAGCATTATTTAATATATACTTATAATCACTTTCACTAATGTTAGGGTATAGGGGGACCAAAACTGCTCCTACTTGTTGAACAGCAATATCCAAGATATTCCATTCGACACGGTTGTTTGAAGATACTGCAACACGATCTCCAGGTTGAATTCCAAAAGCAATTAATCCTTTTGAAACTTGCATCACTTCCGTTAAAAATTCACTGGTGGAAACCGGAACCCAAACACCTTGTTTTTTAGTAACAAACATGGTTGGATTAGGATACTGTTCTAATTGAAAATAAGGAACATCAAATAATCTTTTTGCTGATATCATTGGAAGAATCGTTTACACGAATATACTGAAAAAAATCAAAGAAATAATATGGAAAAAAGAGTGATCAGCAAGATGCTGATGATATTGAGAACAAAGCCAACCTTTACCATTTGACTCATTTTAATATAACCGGAGGCAAAAACAATAGCATTTGGAGGCGTTCCAACGGGCATCATAAAGGCACAACTAGCGGCTAATGTAAGAGGAATCGCCATTTGTACAATATCAAAACCTGATGATTTTGCAAATGCTGCGACTATTGGAACGAAAATGACTACGAGCGCTAAATTGGATAAGATTTCAGATGCAAAAACACCAATAATCACCATTACCAGTATAATTACTCCAATAGAATAACCACTATAAGATTGAAGGACTTTGGTTAATTCATTAATCACACCATTTACCTCAAGGAAACGCGCTAATGCAAGTCCACCACCAAAAAGAAGAAGAATACCCCAAGGAAGCTTTTCTGTATCCTTCCATGTTAATAATTGTTTGTGCGTTTTATCACCAGGAATCGAAAACATTAAGATAGCTCCAAAAATAGCGGCACTTTCGTCATGATAATCAAACCCAGTTTTTGCTTTTATCAATTCACGAAAAGACCAAAGCAATACAACAAGTCCAAAGATAGAAACCGAAACATATTGTGGACGCGTCCAAGGTTTCTTTTCTAGAGCGAAGTCATGTTTATCATACCGTTCTTTACCAAGGGCAAAATAAAAGAACACAAAAGTGAGTAATAATAGCAAGATACTCAAAGGCATCCCAATTTTCATCCAATCAAAAAAACCTATGGTAATATGATAGTTCTGTTGTAAAATCGCTGCCATTTGAGTATTCGTAGGAGTACCAACAAGTGTTCCCATTCCTCCAATACTAGCAGCATATGCAATTGATAACATTAAAAACAAGGAGAATTTTGACTTCTGATGTTCAATAGGCATTGCCTTAATAATCGCAATGGCAAGCGGCATCATCATTAATGCAGTTGCTGTATTTGAAATCCACATGCTGAGGAACCCTGTTGTAAGCAAAAAACCTAGTAAAATTCTAGGTTTGGTATCACCTACAATAGTCAGAATTGCATATGCAATTTGCTCATGAACTTTCCATTTTTCAAGTCCGAGCGCTAGAACAAATCCGCCGAAAAATAGATATACATTACTATTCCCGTAGGCATTTGCGAGATCATCTGAGGTAAGAAGTCCAAGGGGTATTGCTAGAATTAGTGGGAGAAGCGCCGTTACATAAATTGAAACGGCTTCTATCACCCACAAAAAGATCATCAAGCCACCTAATGCAATAGCATTCCAATAGGTAGAGTGACCGCCTGTTAAAAATAGAATCATTAAGAAAGCAAACACCCCTAAGGCTGTCAGTAAAGTCTTCCATTCTAATTTTAACATGTTAATTATTAGTTGTTTAGCGTATTTAAAGCATCGATGAAATAACCAGTCTTACCTTCTACTTCAAGAAAAATCGCTCTAAATTCAGCTTTACCTTTTGCTTTATTGATGCTGCTCAAGATTCCTACTTGAAAATCAGCTGCTTCATTGATTAATTTCTCAGATGCTTCTAACTTATCTTCTTTCGTAATTTGAACGAAAAAACATTCGTCAACTACATCATAAATCATCTCATTCAATGTTCTTTTCAAAATTCTTTTGTTGCTCATTTTTCTAATTTTTTATCAAATATAGTCAGTTCTACTTGTTAGTTAAGCGAATGAACAAAATTAATTGCAAACATCAAGACCAAAACAGAACTCAATCCCATGCTTTTCTTTACTTTTGCAGCTATGAATTACCCTATTTTACAACTGCGAAAATCAAAAGATCAATCCTTACAAAGAAAACATCCTTGGGTTTTTTCAGGTGCCATCTACACTCCTACTGACACTCTAAAAGATGGTGATCTTGTTGCTGTGCACGACTGTAGAAATCAGTTTTTAGCGATTGGTCATTACCAACATGCAACCATAGCAGTGCGCGTTTTAAGTTTTCAAGAACAGCCAATTGATGAAGATTTTTTTACCCAAAAATTGAGTAATGCTGTTTCTTTAAGATTAAAATTAAATCTCCTAACGAAGCAAAATTCTATTTTTAGACTTTGTCATGGTGAGGGAGATGGATTGCCAGGTTTAATAATTGATTTCTATAATGGTGTCGCGGTTATTCAATGTCACTCAGTTGG
>CANJQZ010000242.1 GCA_947476515.1 Flavobacteriales bacterium | reverse complement strand
TTTCGATATTTTATCAATGTCTTAACCCCAGGGGCAAGTTCATAGCTTAATTGAACAGTCGCTAATGATTTATTAAATCCAATGATGTTATCTCTTCTATATTCGTATCCTATTTTAGTCTCTAGATGCTTAGCGAGCTTAATATTAGCCTCTACACCCATCCAAAGATTTGTACTTTGAGCCATGCAAAACTCTCCCATGAAAAGTGCCGCCAATAAGCATAATGTGTTCTTCATTAATATAGAATGTCAAATGTACCAGCTGCATTAATGCTTTGCTCACTATCAATTACTATTTCTTTGTCTAATTGCAGGGTTGCTCCTGTTCCATTGGCTTGTAAGGAATTTACATACACAGTATATTTCCCAACTTGTAAACCTTCAAAAGAGAATTCTCCATTAGCATTGGTTCTAACATCTTTTGCTGCAAAAGCATTTTGTCCATAAATAATGTAAACGCGTTCATTTGCGATTGGAGTGGTAGCGGTGATTATACCATATTTTCCTTGTTTTGATATGTCAACGCTGAAAGAAGTACTCCCATTGTCTGCATCCGGAACAGGCGCTAATGCAGCATTCTCAATTGATATTATGTCTTGTTGGATACTCGTAGTAAATCCTGAATTAGCAATTGCATCTATAGCAATTTTTGTATTCTGCGCTATGTCTAGGTTAGAATCACTGTAGTTAAATACAACTTCAATACCAATTCTGCCTGATAAATGTGGATCTGCATCCGAAATCCATGTGGGGTTACTGTAATAAATATAATAGTATTTAGAAGTCATATTGGTATTAAGCAACCAGTAATTTCCATGCTCTAATAAGGCTCCACTGGTGCAAGTAACTTCTGTAATTTCTACATCACCATTCTTAACTTGATGTCCTGTAACATTTCCTCGAATTGCTGCTGTTCCGCCCGGCCCCTCAATCTTTTTACAAGCTGTATTCAATAAAAGAACTGCGAGAGAAAAGAAATAAATTATTTTTTTCATATGCTTATTTTTGGATGATGATTTTGTAATTTTTTTGATTCATTTGTGGAATGCTTATAAAGTAAATCCCAGATGCTAAATTAGAAGTGTTTAATAAATAGGAGTAAACATCAGCCATGGTTTCTATGACTATTTTTCCTTGGCTGTCCCGAACAATGACATCAGTTTTCTGGATTAAGCCATCAATAAATAAGGATTCCGCAGCTGGATTTGGAAAGATTCTGATGGCTTCTTCGGCTATTGTTTGCGTTCCTAAGGAACTACAAGTGCCAAACATATTATTGTCCATCCATACTAAACGACTGCTGGTCCAACTTTTTAAGTATTCCATTTCTTCAATATAGGTCTGTCCAATAAAATTATTCGGCCAAACATAGGTTCCTAAAATCGGCCATTTGGTATAAGTTCTTTGCGCAGGCAAGGTTAATGCCAAGGACATACTGTCAATATAGTTCATTAAGACACTCGAATCCAATACACTTGTCCTTAATTCCAGCCACCTGCATTTTACACGATTGGCATAAATAGAGTCTTGTAGCATTCTGTTCCACCAAAATGGATTGTCTAAACCACCGCCGCAAATGGCATTAAAGTTAATTTCCCATCCAGTTGTATTTCCACCCTGACAATAGTTTGCATTTCCCCATCCTAAATTGAAATCCCATAAGGGTCCAGCCACTAATTTCCCTCCTTCACTGAACCTTTCTTTGTATAAGAAAGTAGATATTCTATATCCATCAACATTTTTGGATAATTCATTGATCAGCATATAATCGATAAAGGAAGCTTCATCTGCATAAGCTCTAAAACCAATTTGAGGATCAGCAAAATTGGGTCCTGCTAAGGCAGTTTCCCAAGCGCTAACATAGGATTGGATATATTGTTTCTGCAAGGGATGAATTACCTCAATACTTGGATCATGTAATTGATAATTAATAGCACTGTTTCCTGGTGTAGCAGAAGTAAATGGCGAGGTCCAAGCGATAATTCCGCCACCTGTTGTCTTGTCTACTTTTACAATATACCCACCTGTTATATGATTGTCGACCGTATCGATGTATTCCAAAGGGTCAATGCCAACTCTTCCAGGATTTATTTTAATGCGTTCCATAAATACATAGACGCCTACATATTCATCATTTAGAATGAGCTCACATAATTTGGTCCGAGGCGCGTAGTTTCCCGTTTCGTTCCCAAGTTTAAAAGTAAGTACATTCCTAATCAATGATTTATCTGTATAGGGAGCATAAAGGATCCAATCATTATCACTCGGCCAGTCAAAAATACTTACATTGTAATTGACAGAGTCAGGCCCGCGCGTTTCTAGTCCATAGGATTTTGCTGGAAACATGGAGGAAGAAGACCCCCTTGTTTCAATTGCAATTTGCCCATAAAACCCATTGTAAGGATTATTGATGTTATTTAATTGCCCGGGACCGTTGTCTATGATGCCCATATAACCATCAATTTTTGGAGCATCTGGAATAGCAATATGGTTGGTGCTAATTACAACAATCGGTAGGGTAGAGGTAATAAATTCAAACGGAGCAACAAACCATGATGGTGTTATGCCGTAGTCATTCGAAGTATTATTTATTCCTAAGGTTAAAAAAGGCCTTGCGCTTAAATCACTTCCATTGGCAGTCTGATTGTGAACTTCAACACTAAGGACATTAGCTCCTTGAACTAGGAAACTTACAAATTGAGCAGGATTAAAAATAAATTCATCAGGCAAGCCATTTTGGTATAATTGCGCTTCGTGAGATGCACTCGCAAATAAATTGAATGCAGCAGGTTGTCCAATAGTCCCTAAATTATTCCTTGCAATTTCAAATCCATTGAGATAAGCAATGAAACCATCGTCATAATCCATGTGAAAGATTATTTTTGTCAAGGCATTAATGTCAGTGATGTTAAATGATTTTCTCATATAAACACTTACTGAACCATTTGGAATTACAGTACCATCATCATTGTCTCCAAACCCAAAACCACCCATATTTGTTTGCCATGTACTTGCGTCAAAACTTGGCTGATTCCATGAGGTGCTAGTGGTAGCAGTTGGGACAATATATTGCCATTGTTGCGTGTCTCTAACTACGGTTTCATAATGATCCGTTTGCGCAATGACAATATTTGCAAAGAGGAAAAAGAAGAAAAATGAAATGGAGTAAGCTTTCATTTAATAAAGCTAATGCTTATTATCCTAATATTAAAATTATGTTACCGAACTTATATAACAAGCATTGTTAAGAAGCTTTTTTGAATCTAATAAAGATCGAAAATATTAGGA
>CANJQZ010000241.1 GCA_947476515.1 Flavobacteriales bacterium | reverse complement strand
CATGTTTGGGCAGGTTATGATAGTTATATTACTTCCGGATCAGATGTTTTGCATCAGGATTCAATTTGGGGATGTGTCTTAACCAAAGGCCTGCAAGGTTCCTATGATAATGGTGGAGCATGGCTGTACAGTGTTTTTAATTTGGATTCCTCCCTGTTACCTTAGCTTTATTTGGTGGTTACCGCGCGGATAATTACAATGCTGTACTCGATTTACATATTAAATCGCTCTTGCAATGCGCCAAAACTATTTGCCAAAATGAGGTGAAAAATGAGGTAGTAATTGCAAGAAAATTAGTTCGGATCTAATTTGATTTGGATGTTCATATTCTTACTCCGCTTGCGCTATATTTTGAACGCCTTCAAGGAGTATTTCATAATAATTGAAGTCGTTTTTAGTTGGGTTTTCTTCTTCAATTAAATCAACAATGCAATCTTTTGTGGGAAGGGGCTCAAAATACAAACTGAATACTTTCCAATCTTCAATAGTTTCAAAATCATGTCTATCTGGAGATATGGGTATGTTTTGAGCACTTAGCAGCAAATACTTTTTCTTGGAGTCTTTAACTTTTAGGTAGGAATATGGTGCAATATGAATCCAGCCACCTTTTTTATAGATCCAAGGAGCTGCATATCCAAAATCCACTCTTGTGAATTTTTCATTCATTACGAATCTCAATAGGCATGGATTATTTTTATTTACCCCATTGATTAGCGGTTGAACAACATAAGTATCATTTTTCATTTCGTAAGATCTTGAGTGAATTTAAAAAACCAATTGGGACTCATAATTCGTACATGTCTCCCTTGTGATAAAAAGTATCTTGCCAATTCTAAGGAAGGAATCAAATCAAATGAAATTTCTGATGTCCCGTATTCGTCTTTAACAATCTTTTGGCTTTCGTGTAGTGGGTAAGCATGGAAATAATGCGTCCCCAATTGACTCACTTTGATGGTAATGATTTCCTTAATGGCATCAGGAATGGGAAAAACTCCATAAACATCATTCAGGTAGGTTTTCATTACTGCTGAATCCGTTTTAATAAAATTCTTTCTTGTCATTATCGGTTCACTAATTCGATCTAAACCGAAAGTTCTAATACTTTTATGGGTTTCTGAATAGGCGATGATATACCAGCGATTATCAAACTCTTTAATTAAAAATGGATGTAAAATAGAATGTGAAAAGGTCCTTTTTTTATAAGAAAAATGAATAATTGAAACAGGCATCCGATCTTTACATGCTTGATAAAGCAGATCGAAATGTTCAAATCCACTTGAAACAGGTGCTACCATCGTTTGTACTATGGGTCTTTTCTCTTGATCTGAAGGTCTGCTTTCTATGGTTGCGGATAGTAACTTATCAACGGCATGATTGAACTGTTTGCTAATTCTCGATCCACCAATCATTCTAATTAAATCTACCGCCTCAGCAATCGTGTCAATCTCATCTTCTCTGAGCGCAATACCTGTTAGTGTATAATTTGAATCTGAATATTCATATCCTTTATTTATAATACTATAACGAATGGGAGCATCAAATCCATCGGGATAAGGTAAGCGCATATTGGCTAAGTCCTTTTGAATGGTTTCTTTTGATGGCGCAAAATCAAGTTTATCAAAACAAGCATTGATTATTTCCTCCATATTTGGATACTTATGCATAGGATTGCGAAGAAGTCCATCAATCACTTTATATCTTCGGAAAGCACTCTTACTTAAATTCATTTCAACATATTTAGCTGAAATTAGTTATTTTTTTTAACTCCGTATGCATAATACGGACATATTAATTTACTTTGTATTCTAAAACTTATTATTATGGAAATTCAAATTGAAAAATTGGTTGAAACCGATCGAAATATTGAAATCGAAACCCCACTAAAAGTCTATAATCCAGATGGAATGGATCACAGGCAAAGCCTTCGAATTAAATCAATTGAAGCTACCGAAGAATACACGCGCATAGATTTTATTTATAGATCGTCGGAAGTATATGAAAATGGTGGGTGGATTCAAATAGATAAAGATTCCTATATTCAACCAAAAGGATCAAGTAGAAAATATCGCTTGGTAAAAGCAATTGGAATTCCTCTTGCGCCATTAAAGCATTATTTCAAGCGACAGGGTGAATACTATTCATATACTTTGGTTTTTCCTGCTCTTCCGAAAAATACAGTGAGTATTGATATTATTGAGAAATTAGCACCTGGATTCTTTTTCAACTTTTATAATATCGCATATTCAAAATGGATGTCTGTTCCACATGCTGCAGATATTCAAAGGGCTAGCAACTAGATATCATTAAGCCGAAAATCATCATTCAACAAAATGCAAAGTATGACGGAAGAAATAAAAGAAAATCTGAGGGCAACTGTGGCTCGATTCACCGTACCGACAATAGGTGAAGAATGTCCTAAAAATCTTTGTTTTTGCGCATGTTTTCCCTTAATGTTATTTTTAAAAATAAACGATATAAATTGTTCATTGACGGGTGGCGACTTTAACGGAACACGACACTTTTGGATTACAATCAATGAATACGAAAATGTCATTATTGACCCAACAATTCAACAATTTAAACCACTAGTTGACTCGATTTATATTGGACCGTTGACAAAAGAGTACACTCAAGACAATGCTCCATTCAAGGAAACATTTTTATGGGCATTTAAATTCTGGGTTGAACCAATATTAGATAGACCTAGATCTCATCAAGAAAAACCAAGGTGGGTCGAAGAAAGAACCAACTTTTTTAATGTTAAGTTTGCTATGATTCTGAATCAAGAAATCTCTCAAAAAAAATCCGAAACAGTTATTTTTCATCACAATAGACTTTGTAAGTTATATTTTCGGACTATTCTCAAATTCTTAATTGTAAAAATTCAAAAAGACCAAGATTATATTAGAAATTTGCAAGTGGTACTTCCACAAGCCTTTGAAAAATTACTAAACCAAGCAAAAACTACCAACTGCTAAAAGCGGTTTTGTGAAACGCGGGGATTTATGGTTCCAAGAGTCATAATGTCGCTTGGAGATTTGGATTTCTTTGATAACTTAGTTATGAAACCCGCGCTTCTCCAAGCTGCAAACTGATAGTGTAGTTGAGGTGTAATATATGACTGCTTTCTTTTGAAAAAATTGGTTTCTATTTTGAAAATTTATACCTTAAATTATAATTTATAAAAATGGCTTTCCAATGAATCAAATAATTCAAAATCTTTTAATAATAGTTTTTTTATTTTTTTATTTATTTTCAAATGCGCAACTCTTATCAGTTTCAACCCCTCAACTGAT
>CANJQZ010000240.1 GCA_947476515.1 Flavobacteriales bacterium | reverse complement strand
CAAAGAAGTGTTGTAAAAGAAGAGAAAAGACAGCGCGTTGACAATCAACCTTACGGTTCTTTCTTTACTGAAATGTTTAAAAGAGTTTTTGTCACACATCCATATAATTGGGCTCCAATTGGTAGTATGACTGATTTAGATGCTGCTCAAGAAGAAGATTATGTGAATTTTTACAAAAATTATTATGTGCCAAGCAATTCAACATTAACCATTGCTGGTGATATCAATATTGCACAGACCAAAAAATGGGTTGAATATTATTATGGCTCTATGCCAAAAGGTCAAGCATTAAATGTTTACCGTGATTTTCTTGGATTAAGTGATGTTGATTTTGAAAAAAGATATGGTCTTTCGAAAACAAAGTTTGATTCCAAGAATTTTATGGGATCCACTCAAGCGGACGCTAAAAAACTACTTGCTACTTATGCTTCAAAACCAATTGAAATAAAAAGAACTGAAAAAGATCATTCTAGAATTGATGGCGTTACCAAAGATGTTATCTATGACAACATACAATTGCCTGCGATTTTTATGGGATACAAATTTCCAGAACAAACACATCCTGACACCTATGCGCTGCAATTTATGAATGAAGTATTATCAGGTGGTCCAAGTTCTAGGATTAATAAAACAATTGTAGAAAAAAAGGAAATGGCCACATTTGCATTTTCATTTAATTATGGATTAGAGGACGCTGGGATTGGAATTTTTGCTGCTATTGCAGCGAAAGATATAAGTTTAGATTCTATCCAATTTGAATTTGATAAACAAATTGAAATGATTCAAAATACGCTTATTTCAGATGATGAATTTATGAAAATAAGAAATAAATTAGAAAATAATATGGTAGAAAACACCTCCAGTATCGAAGGTATTGCTGAGAGTTTAGCTGACAACCATGTTTATTTTGGCTCTGCCGACCGAATCAATACAGAGAAAGATTTATTTATGAAAGTTACAAAAGAAGATATACAGCGTGTTGCTCAAAAATACCTAACTCAAAATTCTAGAGTCATTCTACATTATTTACCAAAAGAAAAATAAGAACTTATTATGAAATCAATTTTATATACCCTATTCATTCTTCTGTCTTCCAATTTATTTGCCCAAATCGACAGATCTGTAATGCCAAAACCTGGCAAAGCACCCATAATTAACATAAATGATTCTCAAGTCTTTACACTTCCTAATGGAATCACTGTTATTGTTTCTGAGAACCATAAAATCCCTAAGGTTTCGTTTGACTTAAGAATGGGATCTGATCCAAAACTTGAAGGTCGTCTTGCTGGTTTATCTGATTTAGCTGGATCGCTTTTGCTTTCTGGAACTACAACCAGAACAAAGGATCAGTTTGATAATGAAATTGATTATATCGGAGCTGACCTAAATGCTGATAAAAATTCGATTTTTCTTTCTTGCTTAACCAAACATGTAGACAATGGTTTATTATTAATGTCTGATGTATTTCTTAATGCCTCATTTCCTGAGGATGAATTTAATCGCATTAAAAAACAAAATGAATCTGGTCTCATGGCAGCAAAGTCAGATGCTGGTACCATGGCTCAAAATGCAATTTCGAAAATAAACTTTCCTCAGCATCCTTATGGTGAAGTAATGACAGAAGCATCATTGAATGCTATTGAATTACAAGATGTGAAAGAGTACTTTAAAAATACTTTTACACCAAAAGGTGCTTACTTAGTAATCGTGGGTGATTTAAGCCTTCAAGAGGCAAGAAGACTAGCAATTAAGTATTTTGGTTCATGGTCTGGTCCTGAATCCTACTCAAATCAAACGGAGTCAGGTCAGAAGAATAAAGGTGACCGTGTGATTTTTGTAAATAAACCGGGTGCGGTACAATCGGTTGTTTATATTACTTTTCCTGTAGACATTCATCCAGGTGATAAAAACCAATTGCCTTTAACAGTACTAAATGGTATCCTTGGTGGAGGTGGATTTGGAACTCGATTGATGCATAATCTTCGAGAAGACAAAGCATATACTTATGGTTGCTACTCTAGATTAAATATTACTGATAATGGTTCTTGGATCTCTGCAGGCGGTAATTTCAGAAATGCTGTTACCGATTCGGCAATTACTGAAATACTAAATGAATTTAAAATTATATCATCTGATCTTGTGAAAGATGATGAGTTGAACCTAATTAAATCTTCTATGAATGGAGACTTTTCTCGATCTCTTGAAAGTCCGCAAACCATCGCAAGATTTGCCTACAATATTATTAAAAACAAACTCAATCCAGATTATTATAAAACTTATTTACAACGCTTAGATGCTGTGTCCAAAGAATCAGTTTTGGAAATGGCTAAAATGTATTTCAATCCCTATGCATGTAATATAATTGTAGTTGGAAATGAAGAAGTGCTATCTAAAATTAAAGTTTTTGATGCTGATGGTAAGATTGAATTTCTAGATGCCTTTGGAGAGGAGAAAAAACAAATTTTACCCTCTGACATCAGTAAAGAAGAATTGATTGAAAGATATCTATCTGCAGTAACCATGACCAAAACGGCTAAGGAAAGAACTAAAAAATTAAAGAAAGTAAAGACTTTTGTTCGTGTTACCGATTTGAGTATTCCTGCAGTTCCTATCCCATTAAAAAGAACAGAATATTGGCTAGCACCCATGGTGGAAGCAGATAAGATGGAAGGTCAAGGAATGATATTCCAAAAATCTTATTTTGATGGTTCAAATGGTTTTAAATTTGACATGCAAGGAGGAAATACTCCATTTACAGAAGCAGAAATTGCTTCTAAAAAATTATCCTATGGTTTATTTCCAGAAATTAATTACGCGAAAAATGGTATTAAGTATGAAGTTTTAGGTATTGAAAATGTTTCTGGTAAAGATTATTATGTCCTCAAAACAAATGACAATACTAGTGAAACATTCTCCTATTTTGAAATAGATACCTATTTAAAAGTAAAAACAATTTCTATCGAAAAGAATGGTGATGAAGTTCAAGAGGCTACTAGCACTTTTGGAGACTTTAAGTTGGTCAATGGAATGCTATTTGCTCACACAATTAATTTTAGCACTGAACAGGTAAATATTTCAGGTACTGTTTCTAAGATTGCAATCAATGAGAAAATTGATTTAAAAGATTTTAAAGATTAATTTAAATACTATCAAACGCCAATATTTGCGGTATTTTTTTAATTTCCTAATTATGAAAGCAAGATTATTTATTATTTTTTTACTTTTAATTGGACCCAAGCTATTCGGTCAAAATATATTAGTTTCTAGTGGTAATGTTTTTGAAGGCGAACCCTATCTCCT
>CANJQZ010000239.1 GCA_947476515.1 Flavobacteriales bacterium | reverse complement strand
GGACCAAACGCATAATTTACCATTGGCATCAGCGGAATAAAATTGTTTACGCGTTTGATTTTCCAATAAATAAAAAACACCAAAAAAATGAGCTTTCAGATCAGAAATTTCTTTCTTTTGATCCATATCAATTACATGAATCCCACCACTATTGGTTCCAATTAAAAGTAGCTTGGTTTCATTCAGTAGGCACAAAGACAAAGGGGTGTTTTCAAGCTTCACAGTAAATCCATCTTGGGTGCCCAATTGTTTATTCCAACGGCAAACAAACTTATCACCACTTGCAGAATAAAGATAGGAATCGTCTGAGCAGATAGCATAAACGGGAGCACTATGCCCAGAAAATTCTTTTCTTTTTTGAATCACTTCTAGAATCACTCCTCCCCTTCGATATCGAAATCTTCATCATCATTGATATGCCTCAGGCGATCAGCATAATCACTTGGCAAGAAGTCAAAGAAAGTATCTCCGCGGAGACCTAAACGAAGACATTCTAAAGGAATCACATCATTGGGTGCGATATTACCAAGATTTACTTCAGCTCCAAAAAGCTTAATAAACCAAACTTGCTGATTTTTTTGCGGCGCTTCCCAAAGAATACTTTCAGGAGCTACTTTTGCGATAATGCGATTGATGAGCATCGTATGAGCCGTACCATTAGGTCTAAAGACACCAACATTACCAGCTTCTCTACCTTCAGCAATAACCTTCCAACTTCCAGCATCCAATTCAGCACGCATCAAGCGCACCCATTTAGCAGGAGAAATTATGATGCCAGAATCCTTAGATCCAACCTCAGACATAATCGTTCTGTCCTTAGACATGCGTTTAATTATGTTGCATTTTTCCTTATGCGGAATGATGATGGAACCATCTGAAACTTCAGCTAAATCTAAATCATATTTATCAAGGACACGAAGAAAATCCTCAAAACACCCACGCGCATAAAATGCTTCAAAAAGTGTTCCTCCCAAATACGGACGAATTCCAGCGGATTTATATAATTTTATCTTTGCTTCAAAATCTTTGGTAACATAAGAAGTACCAAATCCAAATTTGACAATATCAGTTAAATGCCCAGAACCCTCAATAAAATTTTCAGTTTCTCGTAAGCCTAATCCCTTATCCATTACCATGGTTACACCTTGATTTCTGGGTTTCTCAGTACGCGTTGGGATAAACGGTAAAGTAAAGTTTAAATCATTCATCTATAGACAATGTTACAAAATCTTGATCGTCAAGTAAATTTGGATTAATCTCAAATAATTGTTTTGCCTTAGTTTGATCATAGGCAATATATTCAGTGAATAAAGCTAAGGCCGTTTGTTTTTGACCTAAGATCCAACTCAAATTAATTTCCAATAATACTGCGATCGGATTAATATTATTATTTTTTTGTATAAACTCTTGCAAAAAACTCAGCGCTGCACCTGAAGAAGATTTAGATTTGAATGCGATAAAATCGGTCAAACAATCCTCATCATTTTCATCTAATGCTAAACTGCTCAAATAGTAGCGTTCCGCCGCTTCCATATCTTCAAGTTTTTCATAAGCACCTGCTAGTACATGATGTATAGCAGCATTTTCAGGGTCAAAATCCAAGGCCTTATGGATCAAAACGATTCCTTCTTGTGTTCGTCCTTCTAAATCTTCTATAATTCCAAGACCCAACCAAGCTTCAGGTAGCATAGGTGCAAGTGCTAGACTCAATTGATAATAGTGTTTAGAAAGTTCAAATTCATTCAATTGTTCATGAGCCTCACCAATATAACAGAGCGCCATAGCATCCTCGCCATCTAACTCCATACATTTTTGAAAGCGATCAATTGCTTGATGGTATTTTTCCATCGATAAATAGGCATTACCCATATTAAAATAAACAGGACCAAAATCCGCATTTATTAATATCGAATAATCGTATGCCCAAATTGCTTTTTCAAAATTCTCCGATTTAGAGAATGCATTACCCAAATTATACCAAGCGGTAAAAGAATAAGGATTTTCATCTATAAAATCAGAATAACACTTAATTGCTTTTTCATAATCACCTAATTGGTCATAACAAAAAGCGATTTCATATAAAGCACCTTCGTTTTGGGGATTACATTTTAATGCTTCCAACAAAACTTTAGCAGCATCTTTGTAATTATTCATGTTCTGATATTCCATTGAAATATCTAAATAAACATCATCACGATCTTCAGGATCACATAGCGGTAAAGCCAACTTAAAATAACGAATAGCATTTTTTGAATCACGCAATTGACTAAAAAGAGCTGCTTTAGTCAAATACAATTCTATATTTTCAGGAATTACTTTTTCTAAGGAGTTAATCAATTCCATTGCTTCCGTTAAGAGACCCATACCACTGTAGGACTGGGCCAATCTTAATTTAAATAAGGGATTGTATTGAAATTGATATACGCCTATTTCTGAAGCGCTTTTTGCTTTTGAATAGTGTCCATTGATAAGGAAATGATCGATGATTGCTTCTAAACGATCACTATCCATGAAACCAATAGTGTCGCCTTTTAAATGCGCTTCGAATTGCTCCAAATCTTCATTTAAATTACCTTCAGAAAAATCATCGTCGTCCTCGTCGAACATGCTTTTAATTTTCTATAAAATTATTGAGTTTAATCGAGTAAAGCACGATGAACAAGCAATTTATTATCAACAATCTACAATAAAAAAGTTGAAAACAATTTATAAGTCAGCGCAAGAAAAAATTAAAATGAAAAGATCACTTTCATACTGAAATTTCGTCCGCGATTAAACACGCCTATGTCTCCTGTTTTTTGATTCACTTCTGCATATTTCAATCTACTCAAATGACTTTGGTACGCAACATTGGTCAAATTATCTATGGACAAACTAAATTTAATTTGTTGTGACTTTTGTTTCGCTTGAAATGTGGTAGTTGCTGCTAAATTTATTAGCGTGTAAGCAGGTGTTGCTGTTTCTGTATTGGAGCTGCTCAAATAACGCAATTGCGCCAAGGTATGCACTGTAGCAACGGAGATGTTGCTTTGCTTAAATCGATCCACTTATTGAAGTACAAAGAAATTTAAAAGTAAGAGTAAGGCAAGTAGATTCCTTATCGTTTAAAGCAAGGCCTCAATAATTTTATCCATACTATAACCTTCTGCTTCTGCTTTATAATTTTTCACAAGACGATGCCTCAGAATTGGCAAGGCAACAGCTTTCACATCTTCAATATCAGGTGAGTATTTTCCTCTCATTGCAGCATGACATTTAGCACCAATAATTAGATATTGAGATGCTCTTGGACCAGCGCCCCAAGTAATATATTTCTTAGTGATTTCAGG
>CANJQZ010000238.1 GCA_947476515.1 Flavobacteriales bacterium | reverse complement strand
TAAATGAGGTTTGGGCTTATAGTTTGAACTCGAATACTTGGACACAGAAAAATAGTTTTCCTTTTGGAAATCTATGGCGTTCTTCAGCTACTAGCAAGAATGGTAAAGGATATCTGATTTTTGGTCGCGATGAAAATAATTATTTTCATGATGAATTGTATGAATATGATCCAGTACAAGATTCGTGGATACAGATTTCAAGTTTCCCTTCCCTTGGAAGGTCACATGCTAGTATTTCTGTAATTGATGACGCTTTAATTGTTTGTTTTGGACTTGACAGTCTTAACAATTCTCACAATGATCTTTGGAAATATCAAGTAGATCAAAACATTTGGACCAATTATCCGGGATTACCCGCAAGCGGAAGAAGAGGAGGAATTGGCTTAGCGCATCAAAATGTATTGTATTATGCTAGCGGGATTAATGAGGCAAACGAGCGACTTGTTCAAACTTGGAAGTTTAATCCTGTATTATCAACTCCAGTATTATCTCCCAATGAAAAAATTGGACTCCTAAAAATTGTGGATATTTTCGGTCGTGAAGTCCCTAATGAATCGAACAAACTGTTGATTTTTATTTATAGCGATGGAAGTAGTAAAAAAGTTTTTAAAATAGAATGATGATTTCATTTATACCATTATCAAATATAAACCCTTCATTGAATCCAGTTTTTTAAGCAAAAAAATAGACCAGCGTAACTGGTCTATTTAATATAACAGGACAATGAGCTTACGGATTAGCTTGCATTTTTTCCATTTCCTTAAATGATTCACATTCTTTCAAAGTAACTTCCATTTTCTTAAGTTCCTCAGGAGTTTTTCCAACACCTAATTTCTCACATTTAGCAAGATCTTCTTTGTGCTTATCTTGAATTGCTTTGAATTTACCAGCATCAGTTCCAGCTGCCTTCATTTCTTTAGATACCTCTAACCAAGTATCTGCACAATTACAAATTTCAGATCCACCACAAGAGGATAATCCCATAAACATTGTAAATGCAAGTAAATAAGTTAATTTCTTCATTTTTATATTTTAATTAAAATTAGTTTTTAAAAATAGATAAAAAATTCAATACTGTTAAGATTTAACATAAGAAATAATTTTATCTGCGCCAAAGGTTTAAATTATTAAGCTTTTTCAGTAATTTGATCTTCAACTGAAGTTGAGATTGCAGATTTTTCTAAGCGTAATTTACTTCCTTCTGATTGAATAAGAATAGTTGTTTCACTTACTTCCAGAACTTTACCATGGATTCCACCAATAGTTACGACTTTATCACCACTTTTAATTCCTTCTCTAAATTTTTTAGCTTCTTTTTGCTTTTTCATATTCGGGCGAATCATAAAAAAATAAAAGATAACAATCATCACGACAATCATGACGATACTTTGTGTTGGATTATTTGACATAATTTTAAATTTATTTTGGTTATTTGATTACTGCTTTAATCATCAAAACTGTAGTTGATGGTTCTGTGTTCGTTAAAAGGGTAATAGACTTTGTTACATTCTTAGTTATCAATTGATCTGTCATGACTTGAGCTACAATTTCACCTGTCTCTCCTGGTTGAATGGGCTCCTCTGGCTTGTGAGGTACCGTGCAAGAACATGATGGTCTTACCTCACCAAATACTAATGGATAATTCCCTGTGTTTTTTACCTTGAATTTTGCATTAATCACCTCTCCTTTGATCACATTTCCTGCATCATAAAGCAAGTTAACTTCCATTGTTGTTTTTTGTCCCACTTCAACATCTTGATTTCCATTACAAGAAGCTAGAATTAATCCTACCAAAAATATTCCAATAATATGTTTCATATTTTTCATTTTTAAAAATTATATTAAACCCCTACCCGACTTTTTAATTTTTTTCTCTTCGGTTAATTTGGTAATTGCCTTATCAAGCACTCCATTTATAAATAAATTACTTTTTGGTGTACTGTAAAACTTAGAAATTTCAATATACTCATTAAGCGTCACTTTAGTTGGAATACTTGGGAAAATCTGTAATTCAGCTATACTCATTTTCAAAAGTAGCATGTCCATTTTTGCAATCCTATCCAACTCCCAATTGTCTGCTAATTCAGCAATTAATTGTTCACTTTGATCATTCATTTTGATCGTATTTCTGAATAATTCAATTACAAATTCTTTTTCGTCATCATTTTCCTTAAACAGTGGCATCGGTTCAAAGGCCACATTTTCAGTCATTCCTTTAATAGACTTAATAGCCATCGAACAACATAAATCTAAATCATCTAACCAATTGATACTTTTTTCTTCAAAGAAATGATATAAAACACTTGAATTAGCAATGTCTTCTTTAAATAAAGCGATCACAAAATGTTTGTCATCATCATAACCAGATTGACCATTATTCATGTGTTCGAAATAGACTTCACTTTCGATAACTTGCAAGAAAATTTTACGGAACATTTCTTGACTTTCCGCTCCCATCCAATTTACTTTACGCGTCTCTGTCAATTGTCTTAAGGCAAATGAATCTTCTAATTGAGCGACAATTTTATTATCCACCCATTTTTTATTAGGATGCATATCTTCTTCTGTCGGGCGCATTTTTTTCATTTTATCCGCTAGGTTATTTTCAGCAGCGCGTTTAACTTCTGAAAAAGTGAGCAGTAAAAACAAGTACATATCGTACATGCGTTCAATCGTCAACAACAATTCCTTTTCTGCTTTTGGAAAATTATCTTCTTCCGATTGATAATAAGCGTAAAGTAGCTGAAGTACTTTAATTCTTAAATGTCTTCTATTTAGCATGTATTTATCTAGGTAATTTAACTTTACCAATGGCTTCAATTCGCTCTTCAGCCATTTTATTGGCTATTTGATAAGTAGGTATTTGAGTATCTTGAGATCTTTTCACAATCGAATGAATGGTGGTATAAATTTCTTCTGCTTTAGAATGAGCCCATGCTGCGCTTAATCCTTGAACTTCAGAGAAACAATTAATGACACCACCAGCATTGATGGTAAAATCAGGAGCATAAATAATTCCTTTTTTCATCACTTCAACACCATGCTTTTGTTCTTCCATCAATTGATTATTGGCAGCACCAGCAATGACAGAACATTTTAATCTACTCAATGTATCATCATTTATGGTTGCCCCTAAAGCACAAGGCGCATAGATATCCATATCAATATCATAAATATCCTTTGGAGCAACAATCTTGGCTCCATAAGTTTGTGCTACACGAGAAAGTGTATCCTCATGAATATCGGTAATAGAAACAAGAGCACCTTCTTCTGTCAAGTGTTTAACAAGATATTCACCAACATGTCCTACTCCTTGAACCGCAATTTTTTTACC
>CANJQZ010000237.1 GCA_947476515.1 Flavobacteriales bacterium | reverse complement strand
TTCCATTTTAATCCGCGAACAATTTGCAAACCGTCTAATGGTTTGTTTTTTCGATCATCTGTACAAAGGGTACATTTCGGGTTGGGTCCTCTACCCTCTCTTGGATATAAATAAATAATTTTTCCGTATAATTTCCCATCAGTTTTATAAAGCTCTACGACAGATTTTTTCTTGCCTGTATTATCATCTATGGTAATCCAATTTCCAAGGCAACTTTGAGCGAATGTAATTTTAGTAACTAAAATACAAGTAAATAAGAGTATAGATTTCATTTTTTTTATTTTAAAGATAAACAAAAATGAATAAAATTATTTAAAATTTGAAAACCATTTTCAGTTAAAATAGATTCCGGATGAAATTGAACACCAAATTGATAATTTACCAAAACCTCCAATCCCATTGCAACCTTTTCTTCTGATTCTGCAATAAGAAAGTCTTCAGAAAGATCGACAACTTTCCAACTGTGGTACAATCCAACTTTGAATTCTTGAGGCAATTCTTTAAACAATAAAGAAGGTTTTAATTGAATCACTTGTGAACTCACCCCATGTTTCACCTCCAACTGATTTACCAGTTTAGCGCCTAAGAACTCAGAAATACCTTGCATTCCTAGACAAATCCCTAAAACCGGAACTTTACCTTTGCAAATATTTAAAACCTCAAATAAATACCTTTTTTCTTTTGGCAAACCAGGTCCTGGAGAAAGCACAATACCATCAAAAGACAACAACGCGTCTAAATCTAAGTCGTTTTCCCTAAGCACAATAACCTCACAATTTAAATTTTTGAAGTAATGGGCGAGATTATAGGTAAAAGAATCGTAAAAATCGATGATTAATAGTCTCATTTGGAGGTTTTGTTTTTACTTTGCAAAAGTAGCAAAGAGAATAAAGTAAATTTGAAAAAAATAATAAAAAATAAAATGAGTAAAATTTCCATTCAAATACCTCAAGCACCTTTACCGATTGGTCCTTATAGTCCTGCGATATTAAAAAACGGCACCTTGTATATCAGCGGGCAAGTTCCTTTGAATCCAAAGACAGGGAAGTTAATTAATGATGATATTAAAGAAGCGACCCAACAAGTGATGGAAAATTTAGGTGCTCTATTAAATGCTGCTGATATGGGATTTGATGATGTTGTAAAATGTTCTATCTTTATGAAAGACTTGGGAGATTTTCAAGAAATGAATGCTGTTTATGGAACTTATTTTAAAACAATACCACCAGCAAGAGAAACAATAGAAATATCAAGACTTCCGTTAGATGCGATAATTGAAATTTCTTGTATTGCCATAAAATGAAAATGAATCCAAATTATTTTGATTTAAGTATTATCATCGTTAATTATAATGTTGAGTTTTTTCTCGAACAGTGCTTGAATTCAGTTAAAAAAGCCCGACAACAATTAAATATCGAAGTTTTTGTAGTTGACAATAATAGTTCTGATGGATCTATGTCAATGCTGGAAAGAAAATTTCAAGATGTTAAAAGAATTGAAAACAAAGAAAATCTAGGGTTTGCAAAAGCCAACAATCAAGCCATTGCCTTAGCGACAGGAAAATATATACTCTTACTGAATCCGGACACAGTGATTGAAGAACAAACATTAAGTCTTGTTTTTCAACGCATGGAAGCAGATCAAAATATAGGTGGATTAGGCGTTCGAATGGTTGATGGAAAAGGGATTTTTCTACCTGAATCAAAAAGAGGATTACCAACTCCTGCCGTTGCTTTCTATAAAATATTTGGATTCTCAAAGCTCTTTAAGAAATCAAAACGCTTTGGCCGTTATCATCTGAGTTACCTTCCTGAAAAGGAAGAACATGAAATTGATATACTCAGTGGAGCATTTATGTGCATGCGTAAAGAGGTACTGGAACAAATTGGTTATTTAGACGAAACCTTTTTCATGTATGGCGAGGACATTGATCTTTCCTACAGGATTCAAAAGGCAGGATATAAAAATTTATATTTCCCTCAAACAAGCATTATTCATTACAAGGGAGAAAGCACTAAGAAGAGTTCTGTGAATTATGTATTTGTTTTTTATCGAGCCATGGTGATTTTTGCTAAAAAACACTTTTCGCAACAGAATGCCTCTTTGTTTTCCTTATCTATCAATATTGCCATCTATTTGCGTGCTGGTATTGCAATTACACAACGCTTTATTAAATTTTTCGGTCCGATTATTTTTCAATCTGCTATACTCCTTCTTGGACTTTTTGCACTCACCTATCAATGGCAACAACGAGAAATTACCTTTCCACAGGCCGCTTACCAATTAATGATACCCACTTACTTTATCATTTGGACGCTAAGTTATTTATTGTGTGGAGCTTTTGACGAACCGTTTAGAGTAATTAAACAAGTTAAAGGAATTGTTATTGGAACTGGGCTCATCCTTGTTTTATATGCTTTGTTGCCTAAAGAACTTCAATTCTCAAGATTGTATGTATTAATTGGAGGAGTCTGGTATTTTCTTTGGAATATATTAAATAGATTACTTAAAAATCTTTTGAGTGGAAAAGGTTGGCACTTGAATAGAAAAGTAAAACGAAAATTCCTGATTATTGGGGATGCACAGGAAGTGAAAAGAGTTGAAAGCTTATTGCATCAAACTTTTAGCGCCATTTCATCAATTTCTGCAGTGGCAGTTAAGGAACATTTTACTGGAGCCATTGGAGATTTACGACAAATTGAAAAAGTAATTCAAGAATTAAAAATAGACGAATTAATTTTCTGTGCAAAAGATATTAGTGCTAAGCAGATTATTCAAATTATGGGTGATGTGAAATCTGAAGAAATTGATTTTAAAATTGCCCAACCAGACGCACAATTTATAATTGGAAGTAATTCTATTGATAACAGTGGAGAAATGTATGTTTTAAATATCAGTACACTTAACAGACCAAGCACATTGAGATCTAAAAGACTTCTGGATCTTCTTTTCGCAGTAATTGCTTTATTATTATCTCCTATTCTTGTTTTCCTATTTAACAACAAAATACAATTTTTAAAGAATCAATTGGAGCTTATTATAGGACATAAAACACTCGTTGGATTTTATCGAATTGAGGAAGTGAAAGATAGAAATTTACCACAGTTAAGAAAAGGTATTTTAAACCCTATGGATGGGAATATGGGTTTTCCTAATGATAACATGGATAAAGTAAATTTAATTTACTCAAGAGATTATTCATTAATTAAAGATTTAGGCATATTGTTTAAGCATTGGAGAAAATTAGATCGCGTTTAATAATTGTTGTAATATCTAACATTTTGACTAATTTTACACTCAAATAAATGAATATTTAAGATGGCTGAAATAGAAATCA
>CANJQZ010000236.1 GCA_947476515.1 Flavobacteriales bacterium | reverse complement strand
GCGGTAATCACCTCATCGCAAAGGATTATTAAGCGTTCAATCACATTGCGCAATTCGCGAATATTTCCTGTCCAATTAATTGATTCCAAAGCTTTTAAAGCAGCTGAATCAAATTGTTTGCATTTGATACCATGAGCAGCACAAATGATATCAATAAAATAATTGGCTAAAATCGAAATGTCATCCTTTCTTTCATTTAGAGAAGGAACATGAATTGGAATAACAGCCAAACGATGAAACAAATCTTCTCTGAATCTTCCTTCAGAGATTTCCTTTCGTAAATCCTTATTGGTCGCGGCAAGAATTCGGCAATCTACCTTAATATCTTTTTCGCCTCCTACTCTTTGAATTACATTTTCTTGAAGTGCTCTTAATACTTTTGCTTGAGCACTTAGCGACATATCTCCTATTTCATCAAGAAACAAAGTTCCACCGTGTGCCAATTCAAATTTTCCTTTTTTATCTTTTACAGCAGAAGTAAAAGCGCCTTTCTCATGACCAAAAAGTTCGCTTTCAATCAATTCAGCTGGTATTGCAGCGCAATTAACCTCAATGAATGGCATGGTATTCCTAGAAGACAAATCATGAAGTGAGCGCGCCACCAATTCCTTTCCGGAACCATTTGACCCTGTAATCAAAACTCTTGCATCAGAAGGAGCAACTTTTTCAATCATCAATTTAATGTCATTAATCGCTTTCGAAGCGCCAATAATGGAAGTACCTTTAATTTTCTTGATGGTGTTTTTTAATTGAACAGTTTCTTGAACCAAAGCTGTATTAAGTTTCGCATTTCGAAGGGTAACTAGGATTCGATTTAAATCAAGTGGTTTCTCGATAAAATCAAAGGCACCATTTTTTATAGCTTGAACAGCTGTTTCCACAGTACCATGACCACTAATCATAATAATCAAACTTTTAATTCCTTCCTCTTTGATCTTTGAAAGCAATTCAAGTCCATCTAACTGAGGCATTTTTATATCACAAAAAACCAAATCAAAAGATTGCTCCCGCAACAATTTAAGGGCGTCCATTCCATTTTCAGCCTCTTCGATTTGATATCCTTCAAATTCAAGAATTTCTCTTAGAGCTCTGCGAATAGCGCGTTCATCATCCGTAATTAATATTTTCATTTCAATTATTTAACAGTTCGTTCCAACATTGGGACAAATTTAAAAGTTCCAAATTCTTCTATATCTACATCATCCTCGGCAATTTTTTTGATGCGCAACATTTTCTGCTCCTTACCTTCTCCAACAGGAATAACCATTAATCCACCAATTTTTAATTGTTTTAAAAGTTCCTCTGGAATCTCTGGAGCCCCACAGGTAACTAATATTTTATCGAAAGGAGCATGAGAAGGCATTCCTTTATAGCCATCACCAAAATTCATTCGAGCATTCAAGTTCAAGAAAGTTAGCATTCTCCTCGCTTTATCATGCAAGTCGTGATGTCTTTCTATGGTGTACACCCGAACGCCTAATTTACAAAGAATACAAGTTTGAAATCCAGAACCCGTTCCAATTTCAAGCACCTTTTCAGCTTTGTGTAAGTCCAACAATTGCGTTTGAAAAGCAACTGTAAAGGGGTGAGAAATTGTTTGACCAGAGCCAATCTGAAAGGCCATATTAGTGTAAGCTTGTTCATCAAAAGCAAGGTCAAGGAAAAAATGACGCGGAACCTCATTAAAAGCATCAAGAATTGCTTGATCTTTTATCCCCATTTCCACTAACTCCGCGATTAATATTTTACGCTTTCCTTTATGCTTAAAAGTATCCTTAAGATGACTGCTCATTGTAAAACTCCTATTCTATTTAATACTATTTATTGAAATCCTTGAAATATCTATAGGATTTTACATAGTTACAAATTTAATTGAATCTTGAGACTAAAAATTGAAATTGAACTAAAATTTATAACTTTACCTCCCAAGAGTTATTCTTGAAAATAAAAAATAAATTGAATGCGCATTTTAGTCACTGGCGGAGCCGGTTTTATCGGGTCAAATACATGTGATACCTTACTAAATGAAAAACACCAAGTAGTTTGCTTGGATAATTTTCTAACAGGAAGGAGAGAGAATATCGCAAAAGCAATAGAAAACCCCAACTTCACCTTAATAGAAGGAGATATAAGATCTTTTGAGATGTGTGAAAACGCTGTCAAAGACTGTGATTTAGTACTGCATCTTGCAGCATTAGGTTCAGTACCTCGTTCCATAAATGATCCGATCACAACCAATGACATCAACATCAATGGCTTCCTTAATATAATTACAGCAACGAGAAATGCTGGTATTAAAAGATTTGTTTTTGCTGCGAGCAGTTCAACCTATGGAGACTCAATAGAATTACCAAAAATGGAAGATCGGATTGGTAAACCCATGTCGCCTTATGCGATTACCAAGTATGTAGGGGAATTGTACGCTGATGTTTTTGCCAAAGTATATGGTATGGAATTCATAGGATTAAGATATTTCAATGTCTTCGGAAAAAGGCAGGATCCGGAAGGAGCATACGCTGCAGTAATCCCTAAGTTTATTCAATCCTTATTGAAACATGAAGCTCCCGTTATCAACGGTGATGGCTCCTTTTCTCGAGATTTTACCTATATCGATAATGTAGTGAACATCAATTTACAGGCGCTTTTTACTAGTCAGAAGGAAGCGATTAATCAAATTTACAATGTAGCGTGTGGAGAGGCGACTACCTTGAATCAACTTTACGACTATTTACGAACAGCACTTGGAGCAGAGCATCCTGCTATATTAGAAATTAATCCTATTTACCAAGAAGTAAGAAGCGGAGACATACCTCATTCACTGGCTTCCATTGAAAAGGCAAAGGAATTATTATCTTATGATCCTAAGATTAATATTCAAGAAGGGATTAATAGAACAGTCGCTTGGTATTCAAAAAACATCCTGTAATTTAATCCGTTATTTCGATTGCTACAGGACAATGATCAGATCCATGAATTTCATTGTGAATGGCAGCGGAAGTGATTTTAGAAATAAAAGAAGCTGAAACCAAAAAATAATCAATTCTCCAACCTACATTTTTTTCACGAGCACCAGCACGATAACTCCACCAAGAGTATTTTGATTCATTTGGATAGAAATGTCTAAAAGTATCGATAAAGTCTGCGGCTAGAAAATTATTCATCCCATCAATCTCTTCTTGCATATACCCTGCTGCTTTATTGTAATTTTCCTTTGGTCGCGCCAAATCGATAGCAGTATGCGCTACATTGAAATCACCACAAACAACAACAGGTTTAGATTTTTCTAATTCTTTCAAATATCCCAAAAAGTCAGCATCCCATTGTTGACGATAGGATAAACG
>CANJQZ010000235.1 GCA_947476515.1 Flavobacteriales bacterium | reverse complement strand
TTGTTTGATTTAACCTCACTTCAAGTTGATGGGAATAAAATTTACAGTTTCAGTGCAGAAGAGACGCTGAATATCATTCAAAGCTTATATGAGAAAAAACTTGTAAGTTACCCTAGAGTTGATACTACCTATCTTTCCGATGATATTCACCCTAAGATTCATGGAATCATGAATGGCTTAAAAGATTATCAGCGCTTTACTGCAAGTATTCTAGCGAAAGCAATTCCAAAGAGTAAAACTATTTTTGATAATACAAAAATTACAGATCACCATGCCATCATCCCAACGGGTGTTCAAGCAAATTCATTAAATGAAAATGAAAAAAAGATTTATGATCTTATCGTAAGAAGATTTATAGCTGCTTTTTATCCTGAATGCTTGGTATCTAACACAACGGTTTTAGGGAAAGTTGATCAATTGGTATTTAAAGCGAGCGGAAAACAAATTATAAATAAAGGTTGGCGCGTCGTATACGATGACTTGAAAGGAGATGTTGATCCTGAAGCAAAAAGTGAAAAGAAAGAAAATAAAGATACCATTCTTCCTATTTTTGAGAAAGGTGAAAGTGGTGAACACAATCCCGTTGTTCATAAAGGAAAGACAAGTCCTCCCAAGCATTACACAGAGGCTACATTGCTCAGAGCAATGGAATCTGCGGGAAAATTAATAGATAATGAAGAGATGCGTGAATTGATGAAGGAAAATGGAATCGGTCGACCATCTACCAGAGCTAATATTATAGAGACACTTTTCAAGCGGAAATATATAGAGAAGAAAAAGAAAAATATTTTGGCTACCGAAACAGGTATGTCATTAATTGATCTTATCAAAAGTGATTTATTAAAAAGTCCAGAGCTTACAGGTCAGTGGGAACACAAACTTAGATTAATCGAAAAAGGCACCTACGATCCGCAAACATTTAAAGATGAACTTTTTAAAATGGTAAGAGCTTTAAGTGATGAAGTTATTTTTAATTAAAAAAAAACATTATTTTAGTAAAAAAAAATTATGAAAAAGACGCTTTTAAAAATTTCATTTGCAATTCTATTCTTTTCTATGCTTGCTGCATGTGGAGATGACAAAGCTAAAGAGCTTGCCTTAAAAGAAAATAAGGAGAATTTAAAAGAAACAAAAAGATTAGAACAAGAACGCATTCGTATTGAAAAAGAAAAATTAGCCATGGACGCTGAGAAATTAGCCATGGAGGAGACTAAAGAAAAGGATAGACTTTTAGCTTTGGAGAAACTTGAGCGAATTTTTCAAGATGTTTATGATGTAATGGTAAGTGCCAAGAAAACATACTTCTATGATCAACCAGATTTTGCAACAAAACGCAAAGCATTCTTAGTTCAATATGACGAGGCAAGTATTTTGAGAACAAGAAACGGTTTTGGATTTATTGAATTTTACAACTACCAAACGGAAAAAACTACCAGTGGATGGATGGATCTTGCTGATTTAGAGCCAACAGAACATGGTGATTAATAAATGATTAGAATTAAGTATCGATTTTACTTTATCGGTCAAGCGTTTTAAAAAATGTAATTAAGAGTCTTAGTTACATTTTTTTTGGTGCTGAAATTCCCAACAAGGACAAGCCACTTTTTAAAACTTTAGCTACGCTAGCACTTAAAGTTAATCTACCTAATTTCTTGGCTGAATCAACTTCAATTAAAATGGCTTGCGTCTGATAGAAATGACCATATTGCTTGGCCAATTCATATAAGTAATTCGCTATAATTGCAGGAGAATAAAGGCTAGCAGCTTCTTGAATAATTGCAGGATATTGAGCCAATTGTTTGATTAATTCCTTTTCTTCATGACTCATTTCAAATGGCGCAACAGCACTCAATGTAATTTGAGATTTTGCCAATAAAGAACAAATCCTTGCATGGGCATATTGAATAAAAGGTCCAGTATTACCGGTTAAATCAACGGATTCCTCAGGATTAAAAAGCATTCTCTTCTTAGGATCAACCTTCATCAGATAGTACTTTAATCCACCCATTCCAATTTGTTGATAGAGCGAAGATTTATCATTTTCCGACATTCCTTCTAAATGCCCTCTTTCACTCGTCAACTCTTCAGCTTTATCAATCACTTCCTGCATCAGGTCATCCGCATCAACAACAGTACCTTCCCTTGATTTCATTTTGCCACTTGGCAAATCAACCATACCATAGGACAAATGATAGCAATTTTTCGCCCAAGAATACCCTAGTTTTGCTAAAATCAAAAACAGTACTTTAAAATGATAATCTTGCTCATTTCCAACGGTATAGACCATCCCTTCAAGTTCTGGATAATCATGGAATCGATCAATAGCAGTACCAATATCTTGCGTCATATAAACGGCAGTACCATCAGAACGCAAAACTAATTTTTCATCCAAACCTTCTGCACTTAAATCGATCCAAACAGAACCATCCTCTTTTTTGTAGAAAATACCATCAGACAAACCTTTCATTACGACATCTTTACCAAGTAAATAGGTTTCAGACTCATAATAAAGTTGGTCAAAAGTCACGCCCATTTGCGCATAAGTAGTTTCAAATCCAGCGTATACCCATGAATTCATGGTAGTCCAAAGCAGATATACTTGAGGATCTTTGGCTTCCCACTTAACGAGCATTTCTTTAGCTTCACGAAGCAAAGAAGTTTGATTTTTTGCTAAATCCTTAATTTTATCATGAATACCCGCTTGAGCTTTTTCGTCTTTACCTTCTAAAGCTGCACTTAATCTTTTGTATTCAGTTTCAATTTCTGCAGGGAAATATTCAAAATTATTAGCCTTCCATTGTTCGATAATGGAAGCTGCTTCCGCATTAAAATGCTTATCAAAAGCCACATAATATTTTCCAACCAACTTATCCCCTTTCCAACCTGTATTGGAAGGAGTTTCTCTTTCTCCTTTGGCATTTAAAGGAGAGAATTTTTCCCAAGCCAACATACTTTTACAAATATGAATTCCACGATCGTTAATGACTTGAGTTTTTACTACATGATACCCACTTGCTTTTAATATTTCAGCAACTGAAAATCCCAGAAAATTATTTCTCAAATGACCTAAATGCAATGGTTTATTTGTATTAGGTGAGGAATACTCCACCATAATAGTAGCCTTGCTTTTGGGTGGAACTAATCCAAAATTAGGGTCTTCTTGAACTAAACTTAATTGTTTAATCCAATAATTATCTGAGAAAGTAATATTTAAAAAACCATTAACGGAAGCTACTTCACTCACTTCAGATACTTCAGACTCAATCAATAGGCCAATCCGTTCTCCGGCTTCCACTGGTGAACATTGCATTAATTTTGCTAAAGGGAAAACCAATAATGTCAAATCACCTGCGACATCTTTACGGGTTGCTTTTAATTG
>CANJQZ010000234.1 GCA_947476515.1 Flavobacteriales bacterium | reverse complement strand
TCTTGATAGACATATCCAAGGTGGGATAGGCAAATTATTAAGTCACATCCCGCCTTTTTTAATTCATCAGCTTGTTCATTGGCAGTTTTAATGGGATCTAAATAAACAACATTAGCGCAATTATCTTTAGATATTAAACCTTCTAATGCGATCCCTATTCCAAAGATTCCAATTCGAATTCCACCTCTTTTAATAATGCAGTTTTTTTGAATTTTTCCAGTTAAAATTGTTTTATCAAAATCATAGTTCGAACAAACAAAGGGAAACTCCGCGTATTGTTTGGCATTCAAAAATCCATCTAGTCCGATGTCAAAGTCGTGATTTCCCATAGTAGCGGCATCATACGCCATGTAACTCATTAATTTCATTTCCAGTTCCCCTTTGAAGGTATTGAAATACGGCGTCCCTTGAAAGATATCTCCTGAATCTAATAGCACTACATTTTCTTCTTCCTTTCTGATTTTTTCGATTAATGCAGCCCTTTTTGCTACACCACCCATTCCTGGAAATTTAGGATGATTGGATGGAAATGGGTCTATATTTGAATGGGTATCGTTGGTGTGAAGTATGGTGATTTTCTTTCCTTTTTTACTACTGCTTGCGGCTTTTAGCAGTGGACTAAAGCTCATCGCAATGATACTTAATGTTGTATTCAGAATGAATTTCCTTCGTTTCATCTTATGATTCTTTTTTCTGAATTGCTGATTAAATTACCTTGTCTTTGCGCTTCTTCAATAAATATTGACCTTAGGGTACTTGATTTGATTTGAATAGATTGCGCCAATTTAAAAAATTGCATTTTATCACCTCCTTTGGCTAAATAATCAGAGGTAATAAGCCATACAAATTCATGTGTATCATTAAGTCCATTAATTTTTAATTTCCCATTTTCTAAACTTGCATTTGCAATTGGTTCTCCTCCACTTTGTTCTAAATAGTAGGCAATTTGTGGAAGTACTGATACCGGTAGTTGAACCCACGCTACTTGATTATCAAAGGGCATAAGTTTAAATAAATCACCTACCGTAATAGCTCCTTTATTGAGTCCAGAACGCAAACCTCCTGTATTGAGAAGGCAAAAAACTGGTTGTGATAATCTTACATTTCTTGTTTCATGAGTCAACAATGCATCGGCACTCCAGTTCATTAAATTAGAGCAAGGTCGTTCAATGATAAAATCAATCTCACTATAAGCAATAACTTGATTCATTGATTTTGCAAGGGAATCGCTGTAAGGTTTTATAAAACTTTGCAATACTGTGTCTGCAGAATTTTCTTTACTTATTGGAACAATACTAGGCACATGGTGCAACACCAAATGAGAAGAGCAAGCCCAAAGGCTTGCTCCTAATATTATTATATAAATTTTATTTCTGATCATTCAATGATGAAGGTTCGCATTGTAGAACCCAACTCAGTACTCACTTGAATAATGTATTGCCCTGATTTCAATTTACTACCATCTAATTCTAACACAGGCTTGTCTATTTTTGATTCATCTGCAACAGTGCGGCCTTGAATATCTGTAATTTTATAGGCTGTTATGTTCAATCCATTGACTTGAGCAAAAACTTTTCCTGATGATGGAACTGGGAAAACACTAAAATTAGCTGATAATTTCTCGTCAATACCCACAGAACAATTTTCTGCTAAGTAACTCATATTTGCAAAACTAACATGGCAAACAAAATTCACTGAATCTATATATGGATTTCTGTTTCCTTGAAGATTGTAAATGTATTCTTGACGCGCAATTTCATAGTTATCTGGTAAATCATTAAAATGCCAGTTTTTAAGTGAATTCTCATCTTGATTAGAAGGAATAGACCAGTTTAAACTATTTTGTCCGTTGTAACAAGTTGCCATATAAAAAATAGCTCTCGCAGCATTTCCTTTTTGAATAGCTCTAGGTTCATATACAAGCTGTGTTCCGTTATAACCAACACTTCCTAATAGGTAATTAAAAACAACACTACCTGTTATATCCATTAAAGGAAGATTACTTCTAGGCGTATTCGCATTGGTTAAGTTCGTTGGATAAAGATTGTGTTGATCATTATATTCATCTAACTCTGGATTGTCAGCAGGAAAACTAGGCATCCATGAATGACAGAAACTGTGTTCTCTTGAATATCCAACAGCTGTCCAATCAAAAGGATCGTTAAATACTTTTCTTTCTCCTGAATAAACACAAGTAACATAAGATTGACCGTTGGTTGTATCTCTTACTTCAAACTGATTCATCAAAGTAGATTTGTAATTGAAATAACTGATAGAGTTATGAGGATTAATCAAAGCTGAAAGAGATGTAAGAAAAGAAGGCGAAGTCGTGGTAATCCCTGAGTAATAATTTCCTATGTTTAATCCAGTACTTTGAACATTTCCTGTAGCTGGGGCAGTAGTCTTGTAGTTTTCAAATCCAGAAGGTCCGTTTAACGCATAAACAGAGAAATAATAATTTTGATTGGCAATAACTCCTCTAGGTGTAAATGAAGTCCCTGATCCGATGTAAGCAACTTTCGCATCTCCAACAACATCACCTCTCATATAGTGGATTCCATCTTGTGGTACTCCTGTAATAGCACTGCCAGTTTTCCAAAGTACAATATACTTTTCAGCATTAACCGCTGCAGTAAATTGTCCACCTACGGTGTAAGGCTTAATTAGTGGGAAAGTTAAGTTACTTGCATTTGAAGTGGGTTCAGTAGCTAAATTATCAGTTCCAACACCAATTAGATTAATGATATATGGATTTTCATTGCTATCATCATTACCAATATGAATAATTGCAAATCTAGAACCTGTTCCTGTTGGATTAAAGTTTAAAGTGTAGTTCTGATTTCCATTTGAAGCAACTGCACCAGCAGCGATAGAGGTCGTATAATCACCAGCATTTGCTCCTGAAAAGGTGTATCCTGTAATATTTAAATTTTGCGTTCCTGCATTTTCAATAGTAATGGTATTTGATGCTGTATTACCAATTATATAAGAAGTATTATTTAAAACTGTAACCCCATTAATTTTCACATTAATTTCTTTTAATGGTGCAACATAGGCTACTATATCAGCTAAATTTCTAGGGATTAATTGATAATTGGTATTAAATTGACCTAACTCCCCAGTAATAGAAAGAGGCCCAGTAGGAATATTTGTACCGTCAATATTGGTAGAACCGTTGATGCGCACATCAAATGTATTGGTTCCATCTGTAATTTGAACGGTTGAATTTCCAGTTGCAAATACACCTGTTTGAACGAATGTTACATTTTCGATTTTAACCAATTGTGCTTCTAAAACTTCTGCCGCACTAGTTATTGGAATTGTTTGCGCGATGATTTGAGTCGTTGGACCATGATTTATAAAACTAGTGGTGGGAGAAATTTCTAACAATCCACT
>CANJQZ010000233.1 GCA_947476515.1 Flavobacteriales bacterium | reverse complement strand
TGCAAAAGATAATCTACACATGGATTTATTCTTTTTTAATATCGATCCAAATGTGGTAAACAATTCCTCTAATTCTTTATTTGTTGTGCTCTTCAGTCCATTAATTGGTTTGCTGTGGTTGTGGATGAAGAAGAAAAAGATAGAACCTAATTATTTTGTTAAGTTCGGGATGGCATTCTTATTTTTGGGAGGCGCCTTTTATGTGTTTTATGCCAATCGATTTTTTGCTGATGCCAGCGGAAAAACCTCTCTGATTGTCTTTACTGGTGCATATTTTGTAATTACTATTGCCGAATTATTCTTATCCCCAATTGGCTTGTCCTTAATGACAAAATTATCACCCAAAAAACTATGGGGTGTTATGATGGGCTTGTGGTTTTTGGCCAGTGCTTACGGACAATATGTAGCAGGAATTTTGGGCGCTGGCATGGCTTCACCAGATCCGAAAGCAAGCGCAACTGTCAAATTAAATCTATTTACAGAAGGTTACCATCAATTGGCCATCTATGGAATCATCACGGGAATTGTTGTGATACTTATATCGCCATTCCTTAAGAAATTAATGAAAGGGGTTGCGTAATTATTCTAATAAGTAGTTTAGATAGGTAGGTGTTCTAGAAATCAGATTCTATATTTCTTGAAGAAAGCATCCCAATTCCAAAGGTAGTTCCCCATAATTTCATCCATTCTTTTTAAGAAAATTGGATTGGGAACTTGCATTCTCTTGAAATATTCGTCTTGGAATTCATTTAAGTTATACTTGTAAAAGAATGCTTTTGACATCGCATATATAACATTCTTTGAAGGCATATTCACACGATTCATAAAACTGCGGTATTCTTTTACAATAGTGCGAATATCAAGTTCACTCATTTCGTAAACCTTAGCTAATTTTTCGTAGACTAATTTTTCAACCCGCTCTGCTTGATTGGATTCGAAGGTACTTTCTAATATAGAAATATTCCCAGCAATTACAATTAAAGCGAATTCGCTATTGTTAGTTACTTCAATATTAGGACTGGAAGTAAATGCAGGATCTTCATTAATCCATTGAGCAATCACACCAAATCCATTATCTACTGAATCAAATAGCGCATTTATAAAAATGTTGGCAACTTGATTGTCAGTTAGTTTTTTCTTTATGAGTGTTCCAAACATCCGCGTTTATTTTCATTTTGCCTATTTACAAAGTTAACTTTCACTTAAGGGGAATTTAACTTTGTTTTTGCGGGTTTTCAACCAAGTTTTCAACAGAATGACTTTTTTTGCTTTAATGTGCTTAAATTTGCATCAAAAATTGTTATTATGAAAGGAATTATCAAAACAAATAAAGGTGAAATGCATATTTCATTTTACGAAAATGATGCACCAGGAACGGTTGCTAATTTTGTTAAATTGGCAAAAGATGGATACTATGATGGTTTAAAATTTCACCGTGTGCTTTCTGACTTTGTAATTCAAGGTGGTTGTCCTAATTCTAGAGATGGTGCAAAGGGAATGCCAGGAACAGGTGGTCCAGGATATTCAATCAAGTGTGAATTGGATGGCGAAAATCAATTTCATGATAGAGGTGTATTATCAATGGCTCACGCCGGAAGAAATACAGGTGGATCTCAATTTTTTGTTTGTCACTCAAGAAACAACACAGCACATTTAGATCGTGTTCATACTTGTTTTGGAAAAGTAACTGATGGACTAGATGTTATTGATGAAATTCGTGAGAATGATACCATTAATTCAATTGAAATAATCGAAGATTAATTTTCAGATAGCAAGGCTCGTTAAAAATTGCTTTGCTATTATTTTATTCAACTTTCAGTTTATAGATTAACTTGTTAAGTGTTAAATCTTACAGATATTGATAAGGTTCTTTATCAATCGTGATTTGCCTTACATTTTCCAATGCTTGTTTCATATATTTTCTCCAAAAGGTCTTGGTGAAAACCCAATTGATTGGATAAAGCAATACATTATTTGAATAAAGTGTATAGGAGTATTCAATTAAGATTTTATCTTTTTCTATTTCGCTGGTCTGCCACTCCCCAACAAATTTGCTAAAACTTAACATCCAAGCTTGAAATTGGTTAATTTCTATTTTCCAATATTTGTCTTCAATGCGTTCAACTACATTGTCAACGGAACCGAAACCGCCTTTATGGGTCAATGATTTTTCAACAAATACTTTTTTACTAGATCCTATTTTCCCCCAATTTTCATCTTCCGTACAATGTGTTACTCTAGGCATGATTCCATATCCAGTATGAACTTTCGTCACATCACATAGCATCGGAGATTTGAAAGCTCTTTCCAAAGAACAATTAAAAATAGTCGTTATTTTGATTTTCGTTTGCATATTTTCCTGTTGTCCTTTTAGTGGTTAGTACTAACTTTTGGGCTTACCATTATTATTGAATCGTCCTGAAGGTTAGATTTATTCTTGTATTATTTACTTTTTTCTCTTTTGGAACTGTATGTTGCCAGTAATGTTGTAGTTCACCCAACATGATTAAAACGGTACCATGCGACATCGGAAAAGAGATCTTGATGGCATGATTGTCCTTCCTTCTTATTCTAAAAATTCTCGTAGCCCCAAAATTTACAGAACCAATAATCGGGTTCTTACCCAGTTCTTTTTCGTCATCTGTATGCCAACCCATATGATCTGTTCCATCTCTGTACCAATTTAAAAGTACACTATTAAATGCTGTGTTGGCTGGAATTTCAGTTTTTTGTTTGATTTCCATGAGTACTGAATTCCATGGCTTAGGAATTAAAGTTAGACCAGAATAGGTGTATTGTTTATCATGATCACCGTGCCAAGCAGAATATCTAGGGATGAAAACCTCTTTGCCAAACATTTTTATTTTATCATGGTTCCAATCAACATTTAGAAAGTTAATGTCATTTAATTTTTCCTTTTCAAAGCTTCTCCAGTCCGTAAATATAGGGTCTAATCCATTGCTATTCGCGAGTAATTGTTTCAAATAGTAATCACTTGTTGCTTGATCAAAATAATTTGGATGATATAATATTTTACCATTGGGCAAATTGATTTCGAACATTTCAATAGCATCATTCCACTGATAATCATAAGCTTCTGCTAAGGGTAATGGGATAGGTAAAAAATTAGTGTCTTTGCTGAATAAATCCATGTTTTAAGCTCATTTTAACTGTAATTCTATGGTTAATTTCAATAACATGAACCGTTGGGTACACAAAATAAATCAGGAAGCGATAGGTACTGTACGCTTATTTCCCCGAAGCATAATCCATTATTTTTTATTGAAGTAGGTAATCCTTCTGGTTCACTAAAATTATAGATTCTTACTGTTTTACCCTTTTCATCCATAAATATTAATCTGCTGTATCCGTGTCTTACTATTGCAGCTTGAAAAG
>CANJQZ010000232.1 GCA_947476515.1 Flavobacteriales bacterium | reverse complement strand
TTCAAATATAATTCTACCATGGTTCACAGAAAAGTTTTTCTTATTGGTTATATGGCTTCTGGAAAGAGCACGATAGGAAAAAAGATTGCAGAGCATCTGAACCTCTCTTTTTTAGATACGGATACCTTCATCGAAAAAAAAACGGGTCTGCAAATCCATGAAATAGTTAAAGAAAAATCTTGGGATTATTTTAGAGCATTAGAAACTGAAGTTTTAGAAACGACTTGCGTGGATTATCAAATCATCTCTACTGGTGGAGGAATGCCTTGCAGTGATTCAGCTATTTCAATAATGAAATCAATGGGTTTGGTGGTTTATTTGCGTTGTTCTGAAGCGACTTTGTTCGACAGGTTGTCGCTAGCTACCCAAATTCGACCTTCTTTAATCGGATTGTCTAAAACAGCATTAAAATCTCACATTTCGAAGCAGTTAGAAGAGCGCTCCCATTACTATAATCAAGCGGATTACATTCTTGATGCCGATCAAGAAGTGGATGTCATTATGGAGTCTCTTGAATTGGTACTGAATGAATTGTCTCAGTAAAATTCTTTTCTGTACCCTACATTGAATACCATGATAAAAGGAGAGTAAAGATTGGTGTTGGCTGCCGTATTGTTATTGGGTAATGCCAATAAGGAATAATTAGCAGTGATGTCTGCGAAAATACTTCCTTGTCCAGGGAAAGTGTATTTCATTCCACCTTCTACTCCAACAGCTAAACAAACAATTCTTCCAGAACTTGGTTCGTTGGAAGGCAAAGTGTAGTTTGGCTCCCAATCAATGATAACTGGATTGCAAGATTTTTTTTCATATTTTCTTTTAACCGAATTCAAAATCAACATAAAGTCGCTCCCACCATATAGTGCAAATCCATTGTCATAATCATTTCCAATATAGCGTCGGGTTCCAAATTCGATGGTGCCATAATTGAAAGTAGATTGGTATTGTACGGTTAGACTACTCGGAAGACTCAAGTCTGTGGTTTGTGATACATAAGTGGTTCCTAAGACAGCTGTCCCATCTGAGTTTGTTTCTGCTTTAGGAAGGGAAAGTGTGCCTCGTAAATAAAATGTCATATCGCTAAAATTCGGAAGTTCAACACCTAAACTTAATCCTGGGAATGTCTTTCCTGATCCAAATCCTCGAATCGCCGCGATTCCACCGCTAATACCAATCTGTGCTGAAGTTTGGAAAAAAATACAACTTATCATTGCGCAAATAAAAAATATTCTTTTTGACATAAGTGAATTTTTAATTGATAATTTTAAATCTTGTTCCTTTAACAAAGTTAAGGCTCTTTTATTATTTTCTTATTAAAAATGGAACTTTTTTTATTTCCCTTCTTCTAGATCTTTATTTCTATTGCTTCCTTTTTTATTTAATACTTAAGAACTTGATTTAGATGATTTTCCCCTTCTTATTTTTTTTTATTTTAAGTATGCTTTTTTTTTAAATTTATATGGTTCGCAATTGAAATTAACTTACTTTTGTTACAAGTAATATGACTAAAAAACAATATTTATTTTCTTTTGTTCTAGCGACGCTATCGTTTATTGCCGCGCGTTCCCTAGAAAAAATTGGGGTTCAGCGCTTCTATGTAGATAAAGCATCTCAATTTGTGAAAGAAGATGGTTACTTTGACTTAGAACACCCTAACAGTATTGTTCCTTTGCCTATGGGTAATCTGCCCTTGAGTGATTTGACACTATTGGACAGTACGCAAATGTTTTGTATTCAGTCCTCAACGGGTGGCGTTGTCATTTATGATTTAGATTCCAATCAAATTAGCGCTAGTCTTTCTCTTGGAATTCAAGAGGTGATTAGAGATATAGTTGTCGTAGATTCCAGTTTGTTATTGTTTGATGAGAATATGTCTGTTTATCGTTCTTATGCGCCCTTCGACTCTTTGCACACTACTCAATTAACCAAGGGGAATACAAGTTGGAAATCAGCAAGTATTTGTCATCATGCCATGACACATCGTTTGTTTATCGTTGAAGCTGTTGATAATCTAGAACAAACAGAACGATTTGTTTATACTTATAATTTGAACAATACAAAATTTCAAGAAGAGCCACTTTTTCAATTTGATGTGAGTGCCCTAGAAACTTTTGCTCAGACGAATAATATTAAGATCAATACTTATAAAGTAAATTCAATGCAGGATACCGTTCTTGGATTTAATTTTATTCCAACTGCAATAGCGGTGCATCCCAAAACAAATGATATCTATATCCTTTCTTCTATTGATCGTACTTTAGCCGTTTTCAATCAGTTTGGTGAGTTGGTTAATTTGGCAGTATTAGAGCCGCGTCAATTTCCAGTTCCTTCTGGAATGGTCTTTAATACGCAAGGAGATTTGTATATCTCTAACAATGACCTCATGAATAATTCAGTGGTTAAAGTCATGTGGAATAAACTATTTCAAAAGAAATCGGGACACGGACTTATTTTCGGCCGTTAAGCAATAGCGTTCTTGCCATTGGCCCTTCATTAAAAAGCAAATCTAAACTACTTAAGTTGTCTGTAAAGGCTTGATCATACCCAAACACTTGTTGGTAGTTGATGGACAAAGATTCGCGCTGAAGAAAATCATACGCTCGGTAATCATTAGGCTCTTCTTCGACATAAGATTTACTGTAATGTATCTTTAAAGGCAAGGCTAATAATTCAATGATCTTCGCTAAAATCGCTTGATTCTTTGAATAGAGAAAAGTATCTTCTTGTTCAATTAAAGTTTTAATCTCCAAAGCGTAATCATCAAAATAGGGGGAAGAGGCATAAGCTGAAGTTATTGCCCTCCAATGGATGGATTGCCACCGCTGACTGTAGTCAATTTCTATTTCTTGAGTACCTAACTTTTTTGTTTTGTCGTGAACTAATGGGACACTCAATTTAAGTACGCCATTGGATGTTAGAATCTCACAACGATTTCGAATGGTTTGTTTGATGTAATGTTCTCCTAAGTCAATTTGAATCTCTCCAAAATGTATTAATTTCTGAATGTAGCCAATTGACGGAAAATAGGCCGTCGGAAAAACAGGCATTAATGAATCATTTTAAAGATTCTGTCATATCTAATTCCTTTGTAGGCACTTTTAGAAAACCAAACAATTGATGCTCTTCCTACGACATGATCTTCTGGAACAAAGCCCCAAATCCTCGAGTCTGCTGAATTGTATCGATTATCACCCATTAACCAATAATAGTTCATTTTGAAGGTGTAAGTAGTAGCTAATTTTCCATCAATAAAAATACCGGTCTTTTTCTCTTCCAAACGATGTCCTTCATACGCAGTAATGATACGACGGTACCAAGCGATATTATCTTTTGAAATTTTGATTTTTTGTCCAGCACTTGGGATTTGAAAGCGTTGAAAATCTGTGGTTGTATTGGTAATCTTAAAATC
>CANJQZ010000231.1 GCA_947476515.1 Flavobacteriales bacterium | reverse complement strand
TGTATGTCCCGTTGGAGCGCTTACCGACAAAACTTTTAGATTTAAAAGTCGTGTGTGGTTCTTAAAACCAATGGAAGCGACTTGCGCTTGTACTAAATGCTCTGGATCAGTTGTTTTATGGATGTTTGGAAAAGAGATTTATCGTGTTACCGCTAGGAAAGATAAATACGGTGAAGTTGAAAATATTGGTGATAAAACAGCTTGGATTTGTAACGAATGTCGTTTTGAGAAAAAAGATCTTGCTAAATGGAATGTAATCGGACCAAGAGTTATTGATAGACATTCTGTGATATCTCAAGGAAAGTATGAGACGAATATTGAACCAACAATTAAAAAATTAAGTTAATGGATACAGCATTATTAATCGAAAAGTTGGTTTTAGTTGTTTTGTTATTCCTGGTTTCTCTAGGGATTGCAGCCTACTCTACTTACTTTGAACGAAAACTTGCCGCTTGGATTCAAGATCGTGTTGGACCAGATAGAGCCGGACCCTTTGGAATTCTTCAGCCGATTGCGGATGGTGTAAAGATGTTCATGAAAGAAGATTTTACTCCTAAGAATGCCGATCGTTGGTTGTTTATTCTTGGACCTGGAATTGCCATGTTTACAGCGCTTATTACCAGTTCTATTGTTCCTTGGGGGACAGATTTATACCTTTTTGGCCGAACCATTGTTTTGCAAGTCGCTGATTTTAACATTGGGATCTTGTTTGTTTTTGGGACTATTTCAATCGGTGTATATGGAATTATGATCGGTGGTTGGGCATCCAACAATAAATATTCTCTTTATGGTGCGATTCGTGCCTCATCTCAAATGATTTCATATGAATTGGCCATGGGTATTTCAGCCATTACTATTATTATGATGTCTGGAAGTCTTGGTTTAACAGATATCGTGAAATCACAACATGGAATGAATTGGAATATTTTCTATCAACCTGTTTGTTTTTTAGTGTTCTTTATCTGTGCCCTTGCAGAAACAAATCGAGCTCCTTTTGATTTACCTGAATGTGAATCAGAATTAATCGGTGGATATCATACAGAGTACAGTTCGATGAAATTAGGCTTATTTCTTTTCGCTGAATATGTTTCGATGTTCGTTTCTGCTGCTATTATTTCTATCTTATTCTTTGGTGGTTATAATTTCCCAGGAATGGATCACTTTAGCGGAAATACTCTAGCACTATTAAGTGTTTTGGTGTTTTTTGCCAAAATTTTCTTCTTCATCTTTGTTATTATGTGGATCCGTTGGACTATTCCTAGGTTTCGTTTTGATCAATTAATGCACTTAGGTTGGAAAGTTTTAATTCCAATTGCTATTATAAATTTGATGCTTACGGGTATTGTTATCGCCTTTCATGAAGGTTGGTTTTTAAATTAAATGGAATGGAAAGTTTAACGAATAGAAAACGAGTTGTTTCGGATAAACCCATGACTTTTTTAGAAAAGTTGTACTTGCCGGCAATTTGGGGAGGTATGTTTATTACACTTAAACATATTTTTAAAAAGAACCATACGATTAAATATCCTGAAGAACAAAGGGTATTTGCTCCAGTATATCGCGGTATGCATGTCCTGAAAAGAGACGAAGAAGGTCGTGAAAATTGTACCGCATGTGGTTTATGTGCTGTGGCTTGTCCAGCGGAAGCTATTACCATGGTGGCAGAAGAGAGAAAAAAAGGAGAAGAGCATTTGTACCGAGAAGAAAAATACGCTGCTTCTTATGAAATTAATATGCTGCGTTGTATTTTCTGTGGACTTTGTGAAGAAGCTTGTCCTAAAGAAGCAGTTTTTTTAACAGATCGTATTGTTCCAACTGAATTTGATCGAAATGATTTTATTTACGATAAATCAGTTTTGGTAGAACCAATAAATGACCGAATAGATATAACTAAGCGTCAAAACACAGGTAAAAGAGGAGTAATATGACAGCAGAATTAATCAACTGGATACTTGGTGGACTGAGTATCGGATCCGCTTTAATGGTGGTTTTCAGTAAACATCCTATTAGAAGTGTCCTATACTTAATCGTAACTTTCTTTTTAGTATCAGGACTATACATTATGATGAATGCGCAATTCTTAGCCATCGTAAATATTATTGTTTATGCTGGAGCCATTATGGTCTTGTTCTTATTTGTACTCATGCTGCTCAATTTAAATAAAGCAACTGAACCCAAAACGCCCCTTTTAGTAATGCTCTCCTCTGTTGGGGCAGCTGGAATTTTTGTTTTGGTATTAATCGCTGCATTGAAAGATAGTTTTATTCAAAAATCTGGACAAGTAGCAGGAAATTTAAATGCAGGAATGGTGGAGAATTTAGGAGAACTGTTGTTTAAGAAATATATCGTTCCTTTTGAAATATCTTCCATCTTATTTATTGCTTCAATGGTAGGCGCTGTTTTATTAGCTAAACGCGAAAAACCAATAATCGACTAAGTATGAATCCTACAACAACTAACCTGAGCGCGTCTATTGAATTTTATATTCTATTGTCTTGCGTTCTTTTTACCATCGGTGCACTGGGTGTTTTAGTGCGTCGAAATATGATTGTGCTTTTAATGTGTATCGAACTCATGTTGAATGCAGTGAATCTACTTTTAGTAGCTTTCTCTACTTACTATGGTCAAGGAGATGCTCAAATATTTGTCTTCTTTATTATTGTTGTTGCTGCAGCAGAAGCCACGGTTGGACTTTCGATTCTCATTATGGCGTATCGCAATAATAAATCCACGGATGTTGGTTTATTCAAAACTTTAAAAGATTAATTCAATGACTATAGATAGTATCGTATTGATTTTAATTGCCCTGCCCTTAATTGGTGCCTTGGTCAATGGAACAATTGGAAAAAAATTACCCAATATTGTAGTAGGAACCATTGCTACAAGCGTTATGTTGGCTTCCTTTATTTGTGCTGTGCTTGTTTTTAGTCAGTTTCAAAAAACTCAATTAATTCATTTATTCTCTCTTCTGAAATTAGATGGTTTTCAATTAAATGCGCGTTTTCAAATAGATGCTTTGTCTATTTGGATGACGATGATTGTTACAGGAATTGGAACACTGATCCACTTGTTTTCCATGGGCTATATGTCTCATGATAAAGGGTATTACAAATTCTTTACTTATCTGAACCTCTTCATTTTCGCCATGTTATTATTGGTTTTAGGAAGTAATTACTTTGTGCTTTTCTTTGGATGGGAAGGTGTTGGTATCTGTTCTTATTTGTTAATTGGATTTCATTATAGTGATCTTGAGAAAGGAATTTCTAATAGTATAGCTGCTAGAAAAGCATTTATAATGAATCGAATTGGTGACGCGGGATTGTTATTTGCATTGTTTTTGATCTTATCTCAATTCGGTACTTTAGAGTATCTTGACTTAGCACGAATGACAGGTCCTGGTCATGGCGTTGCTCAAGCGATGCTG
>CANJQZ010000230.1 GCA_947476515.1 Flavobacteriales bacterium | reverse complement strand
TTCAAGCGTTTCTTATCATTAGGATAATCCGTGTACCAATGTGCTGGTGAAGCAAAAATAAGTTCCAATGCTTCTAAGGTCAAGCCTAGCTTTTTTGCAATGTATTTCTTTTCAGCAAGAACCTTATCATCAGAAAATGGCAAGGTCTCTAATATAAGTAAGGCTTCATCACGCGTAGTTTCTCCTGTACAAATTTGAGATGAAAGCGTAGCCCTTCTATAATCAATTCCAAACTTAGTGAAGAGGTAATAAGATTGAATGAAACCCGTATATAAAGATTCATAATGCTTACCGCCGTAATATTTCCAATCCAGTTCCTTTTCTAAAAATGAAATAGCTTCCTCTTTTATAAATAAAACATGATTCAGAAGATAGGTCATTTTAATACCTCTAAAGATCTTATAATACATTTCCTTTAAGAAACCGAATTTAGGAAAGTGCTTTAATTGTTTTGTCCCAAACGTTTTTTGAATGTGATTAAAGTACCGTAAATCCTTTGCATTGTAGTGCCATGCTCCTGGCAGGATTCCTTCGGTAGCAAAATTACCTCCAGAAATGATATTCTTTACCCCATAATTAGAGGCCACCTTGTGAAGTGCTGCTAAAATCGCAATATCAGTGGGAGTATCTGCTTCTGGAACAGCAGCTTTTAAGAATGCTACTTGCAAATCTCTGAATTCTTCCCAATCCAAAACAAAACTTTCGTAATCGATATTAAGTTTACGAGCAATATTCCTGATATTTTGAACGGCTTCTTCTGAATTCCACCCATTATCCAAATGCACTGCTAATAAGCGCAAACCAGCTTTTTGACATAAGTGTGCAACATAGGAACTGTCAATGCCACCACTTAATCCAATGATAGCATCATAAGACTTACCTTGACCTTCCTTTTTAATTCTTGCTATTTCTTGTTTGAAAAGTAAATCGCTTTCTGCACCACGATAATTAAATAAGGATCTTTTTTCGATGAATTCTGAACAATGATTGCAATTACCAATGGAATCGAAAGAAATTTCTGGATCACTGGTATCCATGACACATCTCTTACATTGTTGATAATTAGCAATATCCATTGGTCAAATATAGAAAGTATTAACGAACAATAGAAATAAATCGCTCCTCTTTATCAGGATAAGAGATCAACACCCCTCTTTTTGATCCTTGATAAACAAACATACTGCCACCAGCAAGGCCGTTGGCAAATCCAAGCTCATATCCATCTTTTAAATCTTGCATGGTTGAAGCACCTCCAAGGGCAACTACAGGAATAGAAACTGCCTCTGAAATTTGCTTCACCAATTCAAGATCATATCCTTTCATCTCCCCATCTTTATCAATCGATTGAATGATAATTTCTCCTGCACCTTTTTTCTCCATCAATTGAGCCAATGCTACAGGTGAATAACTACTTGCTTTTGATCCACCATAAGTCCAAGTTTTTCTGCTGCCAATCCAATTTTTTTTCACATCAATACATACTGCAATAGTGGAAGAACCAAAAGCTGCTGAAGCCTCTGAAATGAAATCAGGGTTTTCGACGGCATAAGAATTAATGATCACCTTTTCGGCTCCTGCGCTGATAATATTGCGAATATCGTCCAAGGAACGAATCCCGCCACCTACGGCAAAAGGCATATTTGCCTCCTCGCTAATATCTTTTATTAAATCTAAAGAAATAGTTCTCTTTTCTTTTGAAGCGTCAATATCTAGAAAAACCAATTCGTCTGCTCTTAAATCATTGAAGATTTTCACTGCATTTATCGGATCGCCAATGTATTTTGGGTTTTTAAATCCAATCGTTTTCACCAGGACATTTCCTTTAAGTAACAGCACGGGGATAATACGAGGACGAAGCATATTTTTTTGGATAAATTTAGTGAAAAAATCAATGCTCCTGCGCCTTTGGAGGGATTCAAGTTGGCATTTCCCCCTTTGGAGGGGGATTAAGGGGGAGGATTTTTTGGTTTGGGGACAAGGCAGGCATTTCCCCCTCTGGAGGGCAAGGGGGAAGGATGTTTTTTGATAGGAATTCAAGCTAATATTTCCCCCTTTGGATGGATTCAAACTAGTGCCCCCCCCTTTGGAGGGGGATTAAGGGGGAGGGGAAAAACTTAAACCTCCAAAAAATTCTGCAACAATAATTCCCCAACATCATGACTTTTCTCAGGATGGTATTGAAATCCATAAATATTATCTTTCGAAATTGCCGAAGCGAATTTCATTCCATAATCTGTATAATTCAACACATCGCTTTCATTATTAGCTTTCATATAATAGGAATGGATAAAGTAAAATTCAGAATCAACAGGGATATGCTGCATCAATGGAGATTCCTTTTCAATGGATATTGTATTCCAACCGGTGTGAGGTACTTTATACCGAAGGGTATCTTCAAATTTGAATTTTACCACCTCAGCATCAAACCAACCCAAACCGGCACAATTTCCTTCCTCACTATAGCTGCACATCAATTGCATACCCAGACAAATTCCAAGTATTGGGATTTTATCAATCAAGACTGCTTGATTTAAAACCTCAATGAGGCCTGTAATCCGAAGGTTTTCCATGGCGACTGCAAAATGACCAACACCTGGCAAAATTAAACGATCTGCTTTTGCAATTATAGCGGGGTCAGCACTGACAATAAATTCCTGATTTAATTTTTCCAAGCGTTTTTGCACTGAAAAAATATTACCCATTTTATAATCTATAATGACAATCATGGTTTAAAAGTAATTACTTTTTTGATATGGAGCGTAGAACGATTGTCTCCTGATTTTTAATTAACTTGATATATAACCTAGAAAAATGAATCACTTTTATAATAAAGAATTAAAACTATGCTCTCGTGCCTTACGCACAGAAACAGTATCAAAAGCAGAAAAATATCTTTGGAGTTCCGTTCTTAAAAGCAACAAAATTGGCGTAAAGTTCAATAGGCAAAGACCGATTGATCATTTCATTGTTGATTTTTTTTGCAAAGAATTAGGATTAATTATTGAAATCGATGGGAATTCACATTTTAATAATGCAAAGTACGATCGATTTCGACAAGATAAATTACAAGCGCTAGGATATACCTTATTGAGATTTGCAGAGGGAGAAGTGTTGCATCAAATTGATCAGGTTGCAGGGCAAATCAATCATGCTGTTTATTGTTTAAAAGATGAGAATAATGATTGAGTTTAATTATGTTTTTTCCCCATAACAAGTTTTTTTCCTCGCCCTTTCAATTTTTCCTCCCCCCTTCCCCCCTCCAAAGGGGGAGTAAAAGCAAGGATCTCCCCCTTTGGAGGGGGATTAAGGGGGAGGATGTTTTGGTTTGGCGGCAAGGAAGATGTCTCCCCCTTTGGAGAGCGATTGCCTATTATACCGCACATCCCAGTCTCAGCAATAGGTCGAAAGAATTTATATCTCCATAATTTGATTTAAATGCGATTTCATCCATATAAC
>CANJQZ010000229.1 GCA_947476515.1 Flavobacteriales bacterium | reverse complement strand
TTGCGATACCCTTCTAATTCTTTATTCAATTTTGGAATAGTATCATACCCAAGTGCTTCTGCTTCAGCAACCTTCAATTTAAATTTTTGAAATAAATCCATATACTCATCTAAGGATACTTTATCGTATTTAGGATTAGGATTATTTTTGAGATAGATTTGAAGAAACTCACTTTTAGTGACTCCTTGACCATCAATGCTCATTACAATTGGCTCTTTTTGAGAGAAACTATTTGCTGCCAATAAAATGGCTAGGGTTAAAAATATTGATTTCATATTTTATAAACTGTGATTAATTATTATTTATTTCAAACTGTAATTGGGTGCTTCTCTAGTAATCGTTACATCATGAGGATGAGATTCTCGAATTCCAGCAGTTGTAATGCGTACAAATCTAGCACCTTTCAATTGATCAATAGATGGTGCGCCACAGTATCCCATACCCGCTCTTAACCCACCAATAATTTGATACATTACCTCATTCATGTTCCCTTTATATGGAACCCTGCCTGAAATTCCTTCAGGAACTAATTTTTTAATATCATCCTCTGCATCTTGAAAATAACGATCCTTTGAGCCCAATTGCATGGCTTCAATAGATCCCATTCCGCGATAAGATTTAAATTTTCTTCCTTCATAGATGATGGTTTCACCTGGAGACTCTTCTACTCCTGCAAACATGGAACCTAACATTACGCTATCCGCACCTGCTGCAATCGCTTTGACGATATCACCCGTATAACGAATTCCACCATCGGCAATAACAGGAACACCTGAACCTTCAATAGCTTTGGCAACTTCATTGATAGCAGTAAGTTGAGGAACACCAACACCCGCAATGATTCTTGTAGTACAAATTGAACCAGGTCCAATTCCAACCTTAATCGCATCAGCACCTGCAGCAACCAAATAACTTGCAGCATCACCTGTAGCAACATTTCCTACCACAACATCCAAATTTGGAAATTTTTCTTTAACCGCTTTTAATTGCTCCACCACTCCTTTGGTATGGCCATGGGCAGTATCAATAACCACAGCGTCAACACCAGCTTCAACAAGAGCAGTTACTCTTTCTATTGTATCGAAAGTAACTCCAACTGCTGCGGCAACGCGCAAGCGACCTAATTTATCTTTACATGAAATTGGATGTTCACGAACCTTAATAATATCTCTATAAGTAATTAAACCAATCAATCTCATTTGAGCATCAACGACTGGTAATTTTTCAATTCTTTTTTCTTGTAAAATCCCTTCAGCAGTAGCCAAATCTGTTCCATCACAAGTGGTAATAATATTTTCAGAAGTCATAATCTCCCTGATAGGGCGATTCATATTTTTCTCAAATCTCAAATCTCTATTGGTTAAAATTCCTTTCAAAATATGATTTTCATTAATTACAGGAATCCCTCCAATACTATGTTCCTTCATGATTTTTAAGGCATCACTCACAAGAGCAGTTTCAGGAAGCGTTATAGGATCTATTATCATTCCACTTTCAGAGCGCTTTACTTTTCTAACATGCATTGCTTGTTCAACAATCGTCATATTTTTATGAATCACCCCTATTCCACCTTGTTGCGCTATAGAGATCGCCAATTTGAATTCAGTAACCGTATCCATTGCTGATGATACGATTGGAGTATTCAAAACAATATTCTTAGAGAATTTACTTCCTAATGACACATCTCTTGGAAGTACCTCTGAATATGCAGGCACCAAAAGAACATCATCGTAAGTAAGCCCTTCGGAAATTTTATTTAAATTATCTAACGACATTTTTGAAGCTATTTTGTAGTAAATTCTTGCAAAAATACAAAAAAAAGATCGAGAAAAATAATGTGATTTCGCTTCAATTATGTTAATATTTATAAAAATAAACTGAGATGCGTTAAAAAATTCTTAATCTTGTTCTTACTATGAAAAAGTACCTACTCCTTCTTCCTATTTTAATGTGTTGTTCCCTAAAAGTTTATGGTCAGCAAAAAGCAATAGACTCAACTAAAATCATTCAACTTTCTGGAGTAGTAGTTTCTGAGATTGATTTAAATGCAATTCCTTATGTTACGGTATACAACAAAACAAAAAGACATGGAGTAATATCAGATTACTTCGGTTTTTTCTCTTTAGTTTCTTTTCCTGGCGATACCCTTTACTTTTCCAATCAAGGCTACAATACCTCAAGTTACATTGTTCCAGATACCCTTAAAGAAAATAGATACAGCATTATACATATGTTGCAAAAAGACGCTCAGCAAATTCAAGAAGTTACGGTTTACCCATGGCCTTCTCGCGAAGAGTTTGCAAGATATTTTGTAGAAATGAAGCCTTATGAAGACGCTATGCGCAGGGCTCAACGCGAATTATCAGGTGAATCTCTTGCTTTTGTTGCTGCCAGACTTGATGCAGACGCATCGCTGGCTGCTGGAAATGCTTACAATCAAAGATATACGCGTTTGTATACCAATGGACAATTGCCTGTAAACAATCTTTTTAACCCTTATTCTTGGGGTAAGTTAATTAGTGATTGGAAAGAAGGCAAATTAAGCCGACAATAGTTTAGTGCTTCATTACTGGGTAACATAAGAAGTATTTCTCTACCGGTTGTGCCAAGGCAGAAATATTCAAATTATCTGAGGCCATTGACAGATCCACTATAGTTCCGTTTTTCATGAGAACATTAATATTTTGTTTGTCCTGATTGTAGGCTTTATTCGTTAGAATATCATGATATACGAAGAAATCAACTTCATCATCAGTAACTCCTAAGGCCGATTTTACCATTTCTTTTTCAAATTGAATCCTATCTTGACTAAAAGGCGTTCGGGCAATTTCAATTTTAAACAAATCTCTATTGACTAGTGCTGTCGACAAATAAGCCAAAACCTTATCATCCGAATCTTGCCAAACTTTAATAGCACTCATAATATCGTAATCATCTAAGCGGGCAAACTTATCCAATACAGAAGTATCATCCAAAAAGTCCTTTTTCTTTACATCATGTTCCAAGAAGTACTGCAAGGACGGACTAGAAAAAACTTCTTTACCATTTTTTACACACCATTTAGCGCGACGCAAAGCATGAATCAACATAAATTCAGCCGAAACAACTGTTTTATGCAAATAAACCTGCCAATACATTAAACGCCGGGCAACGATGAATTTTTCTACAGAATAAATTGCTTTTTCCTCTAAAACTAAATTTCCATTGTGGACATTCAACATCTCTATAAGACGGTCAGAACCAATAATTCCTTCACTTACACCGCTATAAAAACTATCGCGATTTAAATAATCTAAGCGATCCATATCCAATTGAGATGATACCAATTGATATAAAAAAGGCTTACTGTATTCGTTTTTAAATATGAGATGCGCTCGTTTTAAATCATCCCCAAAAACATCCGTTAGGCGCTCAATAAAATATCCAGAAATATCTTCGTGACTCACATCGGATACAAT
>CANJQZ010000228.1 GCA_947476515.1 Flavobacteriales bacterium | reverse complement strand
TCTTTTTTTGAATAGGGAGTAACTGGGCTGGAACATTCGAAGATTCTTTGAGATCATTCTTCACCTTGTTTTTGTTAGAAACAGTTGAATTATTTTCCTGAGGAGGAGTCTTTATTTTTGATTGTTTCGCTGTCTTGTTGGGTCCGCAAGCAGTAATAATTAACCCCGTTATGAATAGCCCTGAGATGATTAGTGATTTTATTTTTGTCATAATGATAAAATGAATGCTTTGTTTTAAGGTTACATTTTTAATATTCCCTATCTTTGCACCCAAATTTATAAGAAAATGGCGACGAATAGAACTTTTACAATGTTAAAACCTGATGCAATTGAAAATATGCATATGGGAAAAATTTTAGATATGATTATCCAGGCTGGATTTTCTATCAAAGCAATGAAATATACACAGTTGTCTTTAGAGGATGCGAAAAAATTCTACGAAGTACACTCTGAAAGACCTTTTTATGGTGAATTAGTAGAATACATGACCTCTGGTCCGATTGTAGCTGCTATTTTAGAAAAAGAAAATGCAGTTGCTGATTTCAGAACATTAATTGGTGCAACAGATCCTGCAGAAGCAGCTGACGGTACAATTCGTAAGGCATACGCTGAAAATAAAGGAAGAAATGCAGTGCATGGTTCTGATTCAGATGAAAATGCTGCTATTGAAGGTGCATTTCATTTTAGTGCAAGCGAGATTTTCTAATTTCAAATTTATTGAAATAAATTAAAAGACTGCCTGGGCGGTCTTTTTTATTCTTATAGCCTTATGCGCGACCTCGAACAAATAGAAAAAAGACGAACTTTTGGGATTATTTCCCATCCGGATGCTGGTAAAACTACCTTAACGGAGAAACTTTTGCTTTTTGGAGGGGCCATTCAAACTGCTGGGGCAGTTAAGAATAATAAGATTAAAAAAACAGCTACCTCCGATTTTATGGAGATAGAAAAACAAAGAGGAATCTCTGTCGCTACTTCTGTTATGGCATTTCAATACCGGGACAAACAAATCAACATTCTTGACACACCCGGTCACAAAGATTTTGCCGAAGATACCTTTAGAACTTTAACGGCAGTCGACAGTGTTATTCTTGTAATTGATTGTGCCAATGGTGTGGAGGAACAAACGAAGCGTTTAATGGAAGTTTGTAGAATGCGAAAGACTCCTGTAATCGTTTTTGTTAATAAAATGGACCGTGATGGTAAAGAAGCATTTGATTTATTAGATGAACTAGAACAAACCTTAGACATTCATGTGCGACCTTTAACATGGCCAATAGGTATGGGGGATAGGTTTCAGGGAGTTTATAATATTTACAATCAAAGTTTAAATCTTTTTGCGGCAAATAAAACCAAGATAGCTGCAGAGGTTGTTGCAGTAGATAGTTTATCCGACACCATCTTAGATAGCATTATTGGTGATGCTCCTGCCAAAGAATTACGAGAAGAAATTGAAATAATAGAAAGTGTTTACGATCCTTTTGATCGCAATAAATACCTTTCTGGTGATATCGCTCCTGTATTTTTTGGTTCGGCAGTTAATAATTTTGGTGTACGAGAATTACTGGATACCTTTTGTGAAATTTCACCTTCTCCAATCGGTCGTGATACTGATGTAAGAAGAGTTGAACCAGATGAAAATAATTTTTCTGGTTTTGTTTTTAAAATTCACGCCAATCTAGACCCGAAACATCGCGATAGAATTGCGTTTTTGCGCGTCGTTTCAGGAAAATTTGAAAGGAATACTTTTTATCATCATGTTAGATTAAACAAAAAAATGAAGTTTGCCAATCCTACTTCTTTTTTAGCTCAGGATAAAAGTGTGATTGATGAAGCTTATCCAGGTGATGTAGTTGGATTGTATGATACAGGTAACTTTAAAATTGGAGATACCATGAGTTCTGGAGAAATTATGGCCTACAAAGGGATTCCAAGTTTCTCTCCAGAAATTTTCCAAGAATTGGAAAATTTAGACCCATTAAAATCAAAACAACTTGAAAAAGGTATTCGCCAATTAATTGATGAAGGTGTTGCTCAATTGTTTATTCAGCAGCCTGGTAATCGTAAAATTGTGGGTACTGTAGGTCAATTACAGTTTGAAGTAATTAATTATCGATTGATTCATGAATATGGCGCTAATTGTCGTTTTGTTCATCGGAATTTTTCTAAGGCATGTTGGATTACGAGTGAAAACGCTGAGCAACTTGCCAATTTTAAAAGAGCAAAGGCAAATTATTTAGCAACAGATAAAGATAATTACACCGTGTTTTTAGCGGAAACACCTTTCTTGTTGACGATGGCTGAGCAAGATTATCCTGATATTGTTTTTCATACGACATCAGAATTTATGCTTTCAGGGAATAAATAAAATCAATTAAAAGTGAAAAACCCATTTTCAGAGAGTTGAAATCCATTCTCTGGAAAATCTGATTTGGTTAAATTTCTAATCTCTTGAAACACACTTTTATTTGGATCAAATAAGGGTCCGCCTTCACCTTTTTGCATAGTAGGAATTACTTTCCCGGAAATGAACGATCCATCTTTCTTTAATTTGAGCTGATAAATCGGAGCGAGTCCACTGATTCCTTTCAAATTAAAACTTCCATATGTACAGAAATTCCCCATAGAATAGGCAATAAATCTATTCTTATAAATATCCACCGCTCTTGTTACATGTGGACCATGACCTAAAACTACATCGGCACCTGCATCGATGGCAACCCTTGCAAATTTATAGACATCACCTCTGTTTTCTCCCAAGAAGATTTCTTCCATTTTAGGAACATGACTTTTAGAACTCCCTTCTGCACCGCCGTGAAAAGAAACAATTACAATGTCACAAGTCGCCGATAATAATTTTACAGTTTTTGTCAAGGTAGTAAAATCTGTAATTTGCAAGCATTGGGTATTTGGAGCAAAGGCAGTAAAACCTATTGTAACTCCTTTTACCGTTAAGGTATCCCAAGGGCACCTTTCTAGTCCTGCAAACTTCATTTTGTACTCTTTTAAGGTAGCGCAAGTTGCCGCCCTGCCGATATCTCCAAAGTCGCCTAGATGATTGTTGGCAATTGAAAACAAATCAAACCCAGCAGCTTGCAGCTGTTTCATGAAATAAGTAGGTTGTCTAAAGGCATAACAAACAGCAGGATTAGAACATTTTTTTGGCGTTCCCTCTCCATCAAACATGGATCCCTCTAAATTCCCAAAGGTAAGATCACCTTCTTTTAAATATTCAAGAACTGAATCTAATAGATTTGTGCTTTTTGGAGGCAAGCCATCAGTACTAGGGTAGTTAGTTCCCATCATAATGTCTCCCACCGCTACAAGACTAAAAACAGAATCTTCCAAGTTATTTTTTGAAATTACCTTTTGTGGACTTTTGGTAGTAATTTGTTCTTTATTCAATTGATATCTAAGTCCAAAGCCAATTAAAGGAAGTAGAAATAGCGCACTGTAAATTATTTTTTTATTCAT
>CANJQZ010000227.1 GCA_947476515.1 Flavobacteriales bacterium | reverse complement strand
TTTATTTTAAAGGCTCGATTTATCGAGCCTTTTTTGTTTCTTGTAAAGGTATTCTTGCTCTGCCTGTCCTGGTGTTGGTATTAAATCAGAAGCACACTTTAATACAGCAATATCCATAAGAGTTGAATAACCACAAAATCCCATTATCAACTTTGCATTAATTAGGTGTTTATCTATTTCGATCCAGTTTTCATTTGAAATAAAATACGCTAGATTTTTTTCTGATAAAAAAGGCTTTAGATTTTTAGGCCCAATAATTAATTTATTTTCAAAATTATGAAGTTTAGGCATAAAATGATCTAAACATATCTTAGCAAATTCTTTTGGTCCACTGATTAGTAATATACAATCAATCGCCTTATTTTTTAGTTTGTATTGTTCAAATCTTGAAAGCTGCCCAATGTAATAAGAGTTAGGTAGAATTACGCGTGATAAATCTCCTGCAAAATCATTGTTTGGTGTGTCAACAATCCAAATAAAGTTGAAGCGACTCATTAAAAATTTATGTAGCCACTGAATTGGGAATCCAAATCTACTCAAGGGTAATTGACATTGGTGCGTCATGAATATACTAGAACATTTTGAAGAAAAAAACCCATATCGATGATCAGAAATTACTAACGATATCTCAAGTTCATTTACTAGATGGTCTAAAGTTTTATTTTCTTGTATATAATTTCTCCATAAGGGAATTGATTCTAGAAAAATATTACTCATTGAAAAACCCTTAGTGCTAAATTTGAAGGGGTAAGGATTCAATGGGATATATTCAATTCTATTTCCAAAATACTGCTTTGCAATTCTAAGATGTTGTAGATCAGCGGCTAAAAAACAAGTATTTTCTTGCTGAAGTAGTTGCTCAATTAATGGAATACAGCGTGATAAATGTCCCATCCCCCAGTTAAGTGGTGAGATAATTATGCGCTGATTTTTAATTTGTTTGGAATTCAATTTAAAATGTAGATAAAAAAAGATAAAATTACTTTCTATTTTGACAAAGGTATGCACTAGATTGGTTAATTTTGGAATTCATAAAAAAAAACTGAAATATGTTCGACAATAATGAATTTAAGAAATACGCTACAAAACACCTAGGTTTAAATAGCATGAGTGTTGATCATTATATTGAGTCTTCAATGACCCCTTATATTATTGAAGAACGCCCAATGAATATGACTCAAATGGATGTGTTCTCTAGGTTAATGATGGATAGAATTATCTTTTTAGGAACTGGAATCAACGATCAAGTAGCGAATATAATTAACGCTCAGTTGTTATTTTTAGAATCTGTTGACCCTAAAAAAGATATTCAAATTTATATGAATTCTCCAGGGGGATCTGTATATGCTGGATTGGGAATTTATGATACCATGCAGTATATTAGACCCGATGTTGCCACAATTTGTACCGGAATAGCAGCTTCAATGGGTGCTGTTTTGTTATGCGCTGGTGCCGAAGGCAAACGCAGTGCATTGAAACATTCCCGTGTCATGATTCATCAACCATTAGGAGGTGCACAAGGTCAAGCTTCTGATATTGAAATTACTGCAAGAGAAATTCAAAAATTGAAAAAAGAATTGTACGATATTTTGGCGTATCACTCTAAGCAAACATATGATAAAGTTTGGGCTGATTCTGATCGTGATTATTGGATGACAGCTTCTGAAGCAAAGGATTATGGTATGGTTGATGAAGTATTACTTCGAAATCCTAAATAATATAAAAGATGGCCAAAAATGATGCGCATTGTTCTTTCTGTGGAACAGATAGAAAAAATGTAGGAATTCTAATTGCTGGAGTTTCTGGGCACATCTGTGATGCTTGTGCTAAACAAGCAGTAAAAATTGTCGCTGAAGAAGAAAAATCTGGACAAACAATTCAAGTTGCTGCAATTACAAAAGATGTAATGAAACCAATGGAACTGAAAAGTAAACTGGATAATTATATCATTGGACAAGAAGCAGCAAAAAAAATTCTTTCAGTTGCTGTTTATAATCATTACAAACGACTCGGAGACACCGTAAGTGAAGAAGAGGTTGAAATTGAAAAATCTAATGTTGTGATGGTGGGCAGAACAGGCACAGGAAAAACATTAATGGCAAAAACAATTGCTAAAATGTTAGATGTTCCTTTTTGTATTGCAGATGCAACTGTACTTACTGAAGCAGGATATGTTGGAGAGGATGTGGAAAGTATCTTATCTCGTCTGCTTCAAGCAGCTGATTACAATGTTGAATTAGCACAAAGAGGAATTGTCTTTATTGATGAAATTGATAAGATTGCTAGAAAAAGTGATAATCCTTCTATAACTCGTGATGTTTCTGGCGAAGGTGTGCAACAAGCATTACTAAAACTTCTGGAAGGAGCAACTGTAAATGTTCCGCCGCAAGGAGGGAGGAAACACCCAGATCAAAAAATGATTCAAATTGACACAAGAAACATTTTGTTTATTTGTGGAGGAGCTTTTGATGGCATTGAAAAGTTAATTGCTAATCGTGTTAACCGCCAAACAATTGGTTTTTCTTCCTTAGAAGAAGATTATCATGAAAAAGAAGACTTACTGCAGCATATTTCTCCAGAAGATTTAAAAAGCTTTGGACTAATTCCTGAATTAATTGGTCGATTCCCTGTGCTTACTTATCTTGAACCATTAAGTATGGAGGCTATGAAAAGAATTTTAACAGAACCTAAAAATGCCCTAATAAAGCAATTTGTTAAATTATTTGATATTGATGGGATTAAACTCACCTTTGATCAAGAAGTTTTTGATTTTATTGTCGAAAAAGCAATGTCTTTTAGTCTTGGAGCTAGAGGTTTAAGGTCTATTTGTGAAGCAATTCTTACGGAAGCTATGTATGAATTACCTTCTTCTAAAAAGAAAACCTTTCATGTCGATATAGAATATGCCCGTAAAAAATTCGATAATTCTAAATTAAGTAAACTTAAGGTTGCTTAAGAATTTTGAATTGAATCAATTAAGTTTAAATTTGCATTCCAAATAAATAATATGAAAACATTACAATTCCGTGAAGCTCTTAGAGAAGCGATGTCAGAAGAAATGAGACGCGATGAGCGTGTGTTTCTTTTAGGAGAAGAAGTAGCAGAATACAATGGAGCCTATAAGGTTTCACAAGGAATGCTTGATGAGTTTGGTCCAAAGCGTGTTATAGACACCCCAATAGCTGAATTAGGTTTTGCAGGAATTGCTGTTGGAGCTTCCATGAATGGCCTAAGACCAATTGTGGAGTTTATGACTTGGAACTTTGCGATTTTAGCGGCAGATCAGATTATAAATTCAGCAGCCAAAATGATGCAAATGTCCGGTGGACAATATCATTGTCCAATTGTCTTTAGAGGTGGAAATGGTACTGCAGGTCAATTAGGTGCAACACATTCTCAAAGTTTCGAAGCTTTCTATGCACATGTGCCAGGTTTAAAAGTAATTACTCCATCTTGCCCTGCTGATGCTAAAGG
>CANJQZ010000226.1 GCA_947476515.1 Flavobacteriales bacterium | reverse complement strand
GGTAAATAAAGGGCCTTTTATAAACTTAAAATTTCTAGTCTCATCCAAAATTTCAGCTCCAATAATGTCGGATGGCATTAGGTCTGGTGTAAATTGAATACGACTAAAACCTAATCCTAAAGATTGAGAGATGGTATTTACAAGTAAAGTTTTGGCCAAACCAGGTACACCTACTAGCAGACAGTGTCCACGAGAAAACATAGAAATAAGCACTTGATCAACCACCTCATCTTGACCAATAATAACCTTATGAATTTCTTGTTTTAGTTGCTGCACATGGGCAACAAACGCATCCAATTTTTCCTTATCTGACATATATTTTTATTTAGAAAACCAATTCAATCTAAAATCACAATCCGAATAACTTTCATCAATTCTAAAATAAGCATTTCCCATTTTAGACTTCAACCAAGCATCCGTTGTTTTAATTTTTTTGTCATTTTCAGCAGCTCTCTTAATCAAAGCATAATCATCCGTTAAATTTGCTTTGTGCGCAGGATAACGCTCCATTAAACGAACAATTCGAATACCTTGCTTACGCTCATAAATATCAGTGTATAAATTTGGTGAAGTAACATCACCTTTTTCCATAGCATCTGTAAGCAAATAAATTTGTTGATCTACCTCATTTAAATCTTCCATATCCCAAGTTTGTTCACCTGAAATAGGATTAGTAATAATACCATGATTTTGGCGTGTCATATCATCATTTGAAAAACGAGTAACTGCTTGATCCCAAGTAATAGCATTTTGCTTTAAGAGTTTAAAACAAGAGTCCATTTTTGTGGCCGCAACATCAAGTGCTTCATTACTAAATTCGGGTCTTTTTAGAATGTGTAAACAAACATAATCATCACCTTTACGACTCACCAATTTAATAATATGATATCCAAAATCAGTTTCAATTACATCTGAAACCTCACCAGGTTTTAATTTAAAAACTGTAGCTTCAAACTGAGGAACCATCATGCCTTTTGATGCAGCAATTTTACCCCCTAATTGTGCACTTCCTAAATCGTCTGAATTTATTCGAGCTTGCGTTTCGAATGACTTTCCATAATCAACTATATCAACACGCACTAATTTTAATTTCTGTAAAGCAAGTGCTTTATCCTCTTTTGTAATTTTTGGATAACAAACAATTTGCTGAAAGCCTAGCTTCATATTTATGTAAGGAATACTATCAACAACTAAGGCACTGAAATAAGACGCAACTTCCTTTGGAGTAACAGATACATCCGCAGTAATTTTTCTTTGCATTTCTTGAGCCAACAATTTATCCTTAATCACGGTGCGGAATTCATTTTTGATATCCGTTATAGATTTTCCATAAAACGCTTCCAGCTTCTCTCTACTTCCAATTTGATTTTGAATAATACGCAAGCGATTTTCCATTTCAGAATCAACTTGTTCATCTGAAATTTCAATACTATCAAGTTTTGCTTGATTTAAATATAATTGTTCGCACATCAATTGCTCCAGAACAGTACATTCCAAATTTCTATCCGCTGTGATTCCAGCTTGTATAGCTTGTAATTTTTGATTTTCTATATCAGAGTATAGGATAATATTATCTCCAACCTGAGCAATAATTTTATCGACCACTTTTGGTTGGGCAATAGAATTTACTGCAATAAAGAAAACATAAAATAGGATTAGATAAATTCTCATCAATTAGTACCTAAAGAATAAAGAACATTTTTATCTATTATCACATTATGTTTTTTCCTTAGATCTTCCAACCAATTTTTCTCTAAATAATTTTGATAATCAGAAGTGGCAGCACCTTTAGCTTCAGAAAATTCTTTTTTCATCACTTGCAAGTTCTCTTTCACCATTACCACATAGAATTTTCCTTCAAATTCATACATTGGATTTAAACCTTTATTAAATGATTTACCTTTAATCGAAGGCGTATTTTCAAAGTCGAATTTATTCATTTTAACTTTTAGATTCAACTCAGACTCTTTATTGATAAGATCCAAAACATGCTTTGAATTTATCGTATCATTTTTAAGCATTGTCCCTACTTTAAGGGCTATGTCACGCGTCAAACATTCATAGATGGTCGCATCTAAACGAACAGGCCACTGATAATTATTTCTATTTTCATTAAAGAAACTACGCAAACCACTTGTATCCTTCACTGCCTTGTTCCATACCTTATCAGACATCACTTCATAAAGAAGAATTCCATCATGATATTCATTTACCAAGGCTTTATATTCAGGATATTTTTTAATGAGATTACTTTCTTCATAAGATAGAATTGCACTTTTTTCCCAATTTTTATATTGACTTGCAACAACTCTAGAGGCATCATCCTTCTTAATTCCACGATAATTCTTCACTAAGAAATCAGCAAAATCTTTTTGGGTAAACTTCTTTCCATCAATCGAAAACAAGACCTTATTTGATTTTAATTTTGCAGCAGACCATTTTCCGATAAAGTAAGTAGAATCAAGATTGGAATTGAACCAACTAAGATTTTTTGATCCTGCATTGGTATAAGCATAACGCACTTTTAATTTCGCAACGAAAGAATCTTGTGTTTTTTTAGATCGCTCATCTTTGTTAACCTTTGTTTGAATTTCTTTTTTAATCGCAGAAAAAGGTTGAACATCTTTCCATTCTAGGCGCTTAATAATATGAAAACCGTATTCTGTTTTAATGGGAGCACTCATATCACCATCATTTTTTAAAGCATATGCAGCATCTTCAAATACAGGCACCATGCGTTGTGTGGTCCCAGTTCCAAAAGCAGGAAGTTCGCCACCTTTTTTAGTAGTCCCAGCATCGTCAGAATGAAGCGTTACCATTTGCTCCCAATTTTCACCTGTCATTAATTTGGCATAAATCTCATTGATTTTTTTCTGTGCATTGTCTTTAGTTTCTTGAGTTGCTTCTTTACCGGTACTGATCATTAAATGAGCAACTCTCATGGTTCCACGCGCAGGACGCACATCAGTAACTTTTAGAATATGGTAACCGAAACGAGTTCTAAACGGATTTGAAACGGATCCAACTTTAGTATTGTAAGCCATGTCCTCAAAAGGATAAACCATTTGAAATGCTGTGAAATAACCTAAATCGCCCCCATTATTCATAACAGAAGGGTCTTCTGAACCTGTTTTCATTTTCGCGACAGAGGCAAAATCTTCACCTTTTTCAATTCTTGCTTTTAATCCTAATAACCTATTGTAAGCAATTAAAGTATCTGCTGGAGCAGCATTTGGATCCAAACGAAGTAAAATATGAGAAGCTCTAACTTCTGTTTTAGTTCGTTCATACGCTTCCTTAACCAATGCTTCATTTTGTGCTGAATCTATTAAATAAGGCAAAGCCAATTGCTTGCGATACCCTTCTAATTCTTTATTCAATTTTGGAATAGTATCATACCCAAGTGCTTCTGCTTCAGCAACCTTCAATTTAAATTTTTGAAATAAATCCATATACTCATCTAAGGATACTTTATCGTATTTAGGATTAGGATTATTTTT
>CANJQZ010000225.1 GCA_947476515.1 Flavobacteriales bacterium | reverse complement strand
TTCAATTTGGGCGGAAAGACCTAAGATAGGAAACGCTAAAAGAAGTAAGATTTTTTTCATAATTAATAATTTAAAAGTTTATATAATTCATTAAAATTCCATAGAATTTGATGCTAATATAGTAAAAAATACAATAAGCAACAAAATCGGATTTATTTTTTACTTTTTTTTAATGATAAGTTGTTGATGTTCAAATTAAAATTGACTAAAAAGGATCATTTGACCAACTTAAAGGAAGCTGTTTTATTTCCAATACTAATCTTAAAATCTCCCTCCTCAGCAACAAAATCGCCCTTTTCATTCACGAATTTTAAATCGTCTTTAGTAAGCGAAAATTTAAAAATCATTTCACCATTAGCTGGGATCTCTATTTTTTGGAATTTCTTCAAGCTTTTTCCTGTCGGAACCATACTTGCATACAGATCAGAAAGGTATAATTGAACCACTTCTTTAACCGGAATATTACTTTCATTTTTTATTTTCACACTCAAGGATATCGACTCGTTTTGGTTCATGACACTTTTATCTAAAATAATATCACCATAGCTAATTTTACTGTAAGATAAGCCGAAACCAAAGTCCCATTCTGGTGAATAGGCTTCAAAATTTCCGGATTTTGCCCTGTCTACACTGTAAGGATGGTCATAAAATTCAATTACCCCATCATATTTTGGATAGGTGTACGGAAGTCGGCCACTAAAATTTGCCGTGCCAAACATCAAATCAACGATTGCGTCTGCACCGTAATCACCGGGTAAATAGGCTTGAATAATAGCAGCAGCACCCTCAACTATATCATGAATGATACGAGGTCTGCCTTCACAAAGGACAATTATTACCTTTTTATTTTTCGCATAAGCCAATTGAGCCAATGCTCTTTGTTCAGCATCTAGATTCAAACTGTGGATATCTCCAGGTTTTTCTGTTGCAGGAAGTTCCCCTAAGCACAAGACAACTACATCCACTAAATCAAGTTTAGACTTATAATCTTCAAGGCCTATAAAATTTGTTTTTTCAAATTCCTTTTCTGAAACAAGCTCTGCACCTTTAGAGAACAAGCAATTGTCTTTGCCTAATTTTGATTGAAAAGCCTGAAGAATTGTTTTACAACCTTCTGTATTGTATTGTGCATCGGTACCTTGCCAAGTATGGGTCCAAGCACCGTTCAAATAAATCATATTATCAGAACAAGGTCCTGCGATTAATACTTTTTGTCCAGCAGTAAGCGGAAGCACATTATTTACATTTTTTAATAAGGTAATCGATTCCAAAGCGGTTTCTTTAGACTTATTTTTAAATTCAGCGGATGCAAAATTTGGATAGGCATCAAAATTTACTAATGCTTTATTAAAAAGGCCCAACTTAGTTTTTACTCTTAAAATTCTTCTAACAGCATCATCCAAACGACTTATAGGAATGGCACCTGATTTTACTCCTTCTAGCATGATCTCACAATATTCTTTATACTGAGGACTGTAGGGAACCATACTCATATCTACGCCGGCATTGAAAGCATTAATATAAGCTGTTTTTAAAGTGGGAGCTGTGTGATGAACGGTATGAATTAAGATAAAATCTTCCCAATCAGATACCGCAAATCCTTGAAATCCCCATTCATCTTTTAGTGTTTTCGTCAGTAAGTCATAATTTAGATGACCTGGAATTCCATTTACTACTCCACTATTAACCATAACTGTTAAAGCTCCTGCATCCACTGCTTGTTTGAAAGCCGGCAAATAAAGTTCCTTCATATATTTTTCTGGAATCCACGCTGGCGTTCGATCTCTACCACTTTGTGCAGCACTATATCCTACAAAATGTTTTAAGCAAGCAGCAACATGAAATTGATCAAGCGTGGTGCCTTGATACCCCTTAATGATTGCCGCACCCATTTGAGAAGCCAAATACGGATCCTCTCCAAGCGTTTCAAAATTTCGAGACCACAAAGGTTGTCTGGCTAAATCTAAAACAGGTGAAAAATTCCAAGGAATCCCAGAAGCTCTAGTTTCATAGGCTGAAATTGTAGCAAATTGTTCCGCTAAGTTTGGATTCCAAGTTGCTGCTAGTCCAATTTCTTGAGGAAATAAGGTTGCACCAACGGTATAATTCATTCCATGAATGGCATCAACCCCATAAATAATTGGAATTGCTGAACGACCCTTAAGAAAATCTTGATGAATTGCAGTATGAATTCCTGTCCATTCCTTAGGCGTTAAAGTATGACTTCCAACATTCAAAACGGAACCCACTTTATATTTTTGGATGGCTTCGTTTAATTTAACCGAATCAATTTCTGCTATTGGTTTAGCCGATCCATCCGCATTGGTCTGCAGTAAAACATCTAAGGTAATCTGACAAGTTTGGCCCACCTTTTCTTCTAAAGTCATCTTAGAGATCAACTTATTTATTTCTTGCTCTTCTGGAGTATTAGGGACTTCAGTGACATGCAATATACTTTTACAAGAGAAAATAAGGAATGAAATTCCAAATAAGTAAACGATCCAATTTTTCATAGGAAATTAATAAGTAATAAGAAAATTATGATTTGGTAAAAATTTATTGAAAAACTCTTACATAATCAACATACATAGTTTGAGGGAAAACCGAGGTGGCGTCTGGATTTCCTGGGAAATTACCTCCAACGGCAACATTAAAAATCAAAAAGAATTTTTCCTGAAATTCACTAAGTTCTGCCGGTGTTGTACTCACAGATTTAAACTCTACATTATCCAAAAGCCAGTGAATACTTGTTTGATCCCATTTAATTGAAAAGACATGAAATGCATCAGCAAATTTGCCGCTTGCAAGGGTTTTCGTTCCCCCATATTGTGCATGAGTACCATTATCTTGCCAATGGATTGTTCCATAAGTAGTTCTATCATTATATCCATCACCACCAATCAACTCCATGATATCAATTTCACCACATGAGGGCCATCCTACAGTTGTAATATTATCACCGAGCATCCAAAGCGCTGGCCAAAGACCTTTACTGTACGGGAGTGCTGCACGAATATCAATTCTACCATACTTCCAAGACTTCAATCCTTGCGTTTTGATTCTTGATGAGGTATATTGGGATCCCCCCATTGCTTCCAACTTTGCTGTTATTTCTAACAAACCTGAATCAACCTTCACATTTTGGTTGGTATAATATTGTAATTCATTATTTCCCCAACCTCCGGATCCGGTCCCAATATCATAAGTCCAATCTGAAGATAAGGTGTTTCCATTAAATTCATCACTCCAAACAAGTGAATAATTAGCATAAGAAAGGGGGCTGGTATATCCAGTAGTAGGCGCACCGCTTCCGGCTGTAAAAACTGTTAGTACAATTTGCTCTGTTTTTTCAATAAAATCTGCATAAGTAGCATGAGCTCTACTTTTAATAGTGTAGGTCCCTGATGCTGCAAATACATGTGTTGCTTCACCAGTAGTAGATTCTACCACTGTGGAGTCATTATTCTCATAAAAAGTGATGGTGTAAAAGTTGGCATTTATTGCATTTGCAACAACTTGAACAGAACT
>CANJQZ010000224.1 GCA_947476515.1 Flavobacteriales bacterium | reverse complement strand
TGCTTATATTGCCCCAAGTTTAGGAGGATTGTTGCTCGCCACCAGAGGGAAATGGATGCTTGGAAGTGTCTTGTTTGCGTTTTTCTTCTGCTTGAATCTTTGTTCCAATCACTTTCAAATCACTTATTATACTGCCATATTTTTATTGGTTATTGCCCTTGCAGAAGGAATTCGTTTGATCTTTGAAAAACAATTTAAATATCTATTAATCGTCAGTGGTAGTCTAATAGCAGCAGGGATTCTTGCTGTTCTGCCTTCCATGAGTAATCTATTAACCACTTTCGAGTATTCAAAATATACTACGCGTGGCGCTACTGATTTAACCATTACGGCGGACAATCAGGCAAGGGAAAAGTCTGGCTTGACGGGATTAAATAAGGATTATATTCTTGAATATAATTTTGGAAAAGGGGAGGGTCTTTCCATCTTTATTCCAAATGCCAAAGGAGGTAAAGCGGATTATATTGGAAATGATGAAGCAGCAATGGAACAAGCAGATCCTGAATATGCTGAACAAATCGGTAAAAGTTCTCATTATTGGGGTGGACAGAAATTTAGTGGTGGTGCCATCTATTTTGGAGCTGTTGCCTTTTTCTTGTTTATTATTGGTCTAGTGTTTATTAAGGATAGTTTGAAATATCCTGTCATCTTCTTATCCATAATTGTAATGGGATTGGCCGCGAAGGACGGATTCCTTAATGATTTTTTTATAGATCATATTCCGATGTACAATAAATTTAGAGATTCTAAAATGATTCTCGTCCTCTTGCAAGTCATGATTCCCTTGATTGGAATGATGTTTTTGGATAAGGCAATCAAGCAAGAAGGTCTGTGGGGTAAACAAAAGATTTGGTTAATTGGAAGCGGTGTAATCGTTTTTGTTGGATTGATTCTTTATGCTGCACCCTCTATTTCTGGTTCATTTATGGGTGCAGATGAATTAAAGCAGTTTAATGATTATGCAGCTCAAACTAAAGATCAAGCTCAAATTAGTTTTATTAATGGTTTAAAAAATTCCTTGATTGATACAAGAATGAATATTTACCGTTCGGACGCTGGAAGGACTTTGCTACTTTTCATCATAAGTGCAGGTTTAATATTATTGTTTTTCTATAAAAAAATTGGTAATGCTATTCTTATCGCTGGATTTGCACTATTAATTTCTATAGATCAGATTTCTGTTTGTAAACGCTATTTGAATAACGAGGAAGAGGGTGGAGTCTATACCAGTTACGAAGAGGTAAGCAGTAATAGCATTCCTTATTTTCCCGCAGTAGCTGATTATGATATCTTGCAAAAGGAATTAAGAAAAAATGGTAAAATGAAGAAGGATGAGGGAGTACTATTGGATAAAATGTCTAATGACCCTGCTTATAGTGAATCGACTGCAAGCGATATTCTACCTCAATTAGCGGCATTCTCAGCCTTGAATTTAAATTCTGATTACCGTGTATTTTCTTTTGATAATCCATTCAATGAAACAGTAACAAGTTATTTCCACAAAAGTATTGGTGGATATCATGGTGCTAAATTGAAAAGGTATCAAGAATTAATTGACTTTCATATCAGTCGTGAAATTCAGGTGGCTAACCGATCTATTAGTGAAGGTAAAATGACTAAAATTAGAAATTATGCCACTCAAATGGAAGTTACTCAAGAGATTGCAAAGGCAATGTTTGATACGATTTCACTTACAGGCATTGAATTAAATGACTCTTGTCCTATCTTAAATATGTTGAACATGAAGTATTTAATTGTCGATAGAAATAAAACTCCTATTTATAATCCAAATGCAAATGGTAATGCATGGTTTGTAAATAAGTTGGTTCAAGCGACTACTAGTAATGAGGAAATGAAAAAATTAGGCAAATTAAATACCAAAAATCAAGCTTTAATAGGTCCAGAAGTTAAGAAGTTGGCTAAAGTTAATTACGCTGTTGATGCTACTGCTAAAATTAAATTATTGCAGTATGGTACTAATGAATTAAAATATAAGAGTAAAAACAAAACTGCTGGATTTGCAGTGTTTAGTGAGATTTACTACCCTGATGGTTGGAATTGCTACATCGATGGAAATCAAGTTGCGTACAATCGAGTAAATTATGTTTTAAGAGGAACTGAAATTCCTGCAGGAACCCATACCATTGTTTGGAAATTTGAACCTAAGTCTTATTTGGTTGGAAGCAGCTACTCTTTGTTGGGTTCTATTGCTTTATTATTGGTGTTCTTCTCAGTAGGTGGAATAGAAGTAAGGAAATCTTTAAATCATCAAGAAGTCGAATAAGTGATTAATCTAAATCACTCCAATCGATTCTGTCACCAAGATTTAAATTTTTATTTACGACGCGTCCAATCAGTTCGTCTAAATGCTTTGGATGTAAACTAAATCCTGGTCTCACACTTCTGATGTGATTACTGGTAATTGTTTCTCCTTTTTTGATGTCACTTGAAATGTAAAGTGATCTTGAAAATGCTTTACCAGATTGTTGCTTTTCTGTTAATTCATATTCCTCTTTTCCTAAAGCAGCACTAGCTTGTCGCACCATTTGAATCATTGCTGTAAATTCTGCTTCATTCATGGAGAAAGCTGCGTCTGGTCCACCAATTGCACGGTCTAAAATAAAATGTTTTTCAATCACAGTCGCTCCAAGTGTTGTTGCAACAACAGGTAAGACGGCTCCCATGGTATGATCTGAAAGTCCTATTTTGACCTTGAAATCTTCAGCGAACCTTTGCATGAGTAGCATGTTTGCTTCTTCCATAGGTGCGGGATAAGATGAGGTGCATTTTAATAAGGTGATGTCAAAATTATTTTCTTTGTGACAGGCTTCAATTGCCAATGCAATATCTTCGTATTGCGCAATTCCTGTTGAAAGGATCACAGGTTTTCCTTTAGAAGCAACATATGAAATCAAAGGAATGTCTGTAATCTCAAAAGAAGCGATTTTATAAATAGGACAAGCTAAAGTTTCTAAAAAGTCTACAGCGGTCTTATCAAATGGAGAAGAAAAACAAACCAATCCCTCTTCTTTTGCTAATTGAAATAATTCAGCATGCCATTCCCATGGGGTAAATGCTTCTTGGTATAATTCGTATAATTTTCTTCCATCCCAAAGGGTTCCTCCTTTAATGATAAAGTCTGCTTTGTCAGAATTTAAGGTGATGGTGTCTGCCGTATAAGTCTGAAACTTGATCGCATCAGCACCAGCTCTCTTGGCAGCCCTGATGGTTTCTTTGGCTGTTTCTATATTGCCATTGTGATTGGCAGATAATTCAGCAATAATAAATACACCTTCTTGTTTCATGAATTTATTTTTTTGACATAAGTGGTTTTTTCTTTGTTAGATTCACTTATTTCATAATCTAATTTAAGGAAAATATGATGTGATGCCTCATTGGACTGCATTACTTCGGCTTGAATAGTATGGACATCATCCAAATATCGATTGACAAGCAGCTGTCCTTCCTGAACTATTATAGTTCCGTAACCTTTTCCTTGTTCAGTTGGATCTATTAAAAAACTAAGTAAAACAGTATG
>CANJQZ010000223.1 GCA_947476515.1 Flavobacteriales bacterium | reverse complement strand
TCCGGTAGTACTAATCTTCTCAGAAGATTTATAATTCATTATATTGGTTCCAGTCCAAGAGCCACTGGAAGTAATTTTTATTCCTCTTGGGCCAAAACTTTTACTCAAGGTATAAGGAAATAAAATGCCTTGTCCAGCATTACCAAAAGTACTATGCAGCGATTTGCGAATTTCTCCACTAAAATAATCTCCTTGAATATGACTGTCTCCAAAGTGCATAATCGTAAAAACAGCATTATTATTCTGCTTAATTTGATCTAATTTGTGCAGTGCCAGATTAAAATTACTTGATGGAGTGAGTTCAACAAAGTTGGTTTCAAGAGGAAGGGAATCCCCAATTTGACTATATAGATGGGATGCAAGGTAAAGAAATAAGACACAAAGTGTTTTCTTCGTCATTAAAATTGGAAGTAAATAAACGGTTCTACCACATCATCTTTAAATTGCAAGATGACTTGTAAGGCAATCGCTATTAAAATTATCCAGAAAAAAGTTGGAATCAAATATATTTTGTCAATTATTTTTTGTTTCCATTTTTGACTGGTAAATACAATTATACTGGAGAACGCTAATAAGTACACTACTTCTGGTCGCGTCATCCAAAATCCTTGAAAATCAATCCATGATGTCGCTGTAAAAATCTGATTAATACTTAAAAAAGCACTTTCAAAGGAACTGGCACGGAAGAAGATCCATAAGATTCCGACAAAATGAAAAGTAATGATTATGCCAAGAATTTTATAGTACCATTTTTCGGATTGTTTAGGAAAAAAATGTGTCCAACCTTTATGTAAGATTAGAGCTATTCCGTGTGCCATTCCCCAAAATACAAAACGCCAATCTGCACCATGCCATAATCCTCCAACCAGCATGGTAATGAAAAGGAAGAGGTAAGTATTAAATATACCTTTTCTATTTCCGCCTAGTGGAATATAGATATAATCGCGCAACCATAAACTGAGTGAAATATGCCATTTTCTCCAGAAGGAAGTAATGTTTCTAGCTCCATATGGATTGTCAAAATTTTCTTTTAAGCGATAGCCTAAGAGTAAGGCAATTCCAATGGCGATGTCTGAATACCCAGAGAAATCAAAATATATTTGAAAACTGTAAGCATACATTGAAAGTAAATTTTCACCTCCGGTAAATCCATCAGGGCCTTGGTGAATAATTTCAACATACTTCCCTAAGTAGTCTGCAATGAATAGTTTTTTGAGTAATCCAACTATGATTCTTAACAAACTTTCTTTGTATAGGCTCAGTCGAATTATTTGGGGTTTTTCAATTTGAGGAAGAAAATCTTTTGCTCTTACGATAGGTCCAGCAACCAAATGTGGAAAGAAGGTCATGTAAAAAACATAATCTGTAAAGTTTTTCGCAGGTGGAATTTCTTTTCTATAAACATCCATTAAATAACTAATCGATTGAAAAGTATAAAATGAAATACCGATGGGTAAAAAGAGATTGTTTAACTCAAATTCAGTCCCTAGTATACTATTGAAATTTGAAATAAAGAAATTAGAATATTTAAAATAGAGTAGGAAGGATAGGCTGTAGAGTAAAGAAAGGAAGAGTAATAATTTTTTGGTCCGACCTTCTTTTTTATAAATAAAATGTGCAAAAATGTAATCACTTAAGATCATTAAGGCAAATAATCCAATAAAAGGTCCGCTTGATTTGTAGTAAAAGAATAAGCTAAAAAGAATGATATATATCTTCTTCCATTGCTTATTATTAACCACTAATGCATAGAGCAATAGGAATATTCCAAAAACCAAAAGGAAACTATACTCAGTGAAAAACCAAGGTTCTTTTGTATTGTATGTAAATAGATCTTGGAACAAGTAATTTAATTAAGAATTAATACCCTCTATATTCTGCCGCATTCAAATTAATTAGGCGAGAACGATAATGTCTATTTCGCTTAATAGGAGGCGCTAATTTTATTTTGTATTTTGCTTTCGTTTCAACCCAAACAGCTAATGAATCCATCCAAATTTTATATCCTTCTTGACTTGGATGTCTTTTATCACCTCCTTTAGGAATGGTTAAATTCAATGTTGGATAAAAAGTTCCTTCTTGAGCTGACAATTTAAAAGCATTGTTTATTCCATAATCTTTCATGAAATTGGCTGGACCAACCCAAGTATAAGGAATGCCACTTAACTTTTCTGCCATTAATTTAGCAGCGCTTGTTCTATTGGCAATATCCTTGGAATACAATTCATTTAATCCAACAACCAAAAATACATAGGTAGGTTTAAACTCTTCAATAATTTTATTCACCGTATCAGAATAGGCGAAATTGTAAATTGAAGCCGAATTCCAAACAAAGCTAAGTACTAGTTTATGTCCATTTCGTTGACAATAATCATTCAATTGGTAACACAATCCACCGCATTCAGAATCGCCCATTAATAAGATGCGCTGCGCTGTAGTGTCTATATTTGAACCAAAATTCCATGTTTTTGTATATTCAATATCATTGAGATTTCGTTCTCCTTGTTCAGGAGAAGGATCAAAAATAGTATCTAACTTACTGCTGTGTAATAAAGAGGATTGCTCTTCGCTTTCTTGAGTAACAGTTGGAATAATTTCTTTTTTTTCTTGTTGCTCCTCAAAAAATATTTTTTTTAATTCTATGCCAGAAATTGTGATTTTGTGTTGACTGAAACTATAAAAATAAATTAAAGTCAATGGAATAACGAAGCTTAATCCAGCCCAGAAAATCAATCCTTTTGAATTTGAATTTTCGTTTTTTTCGCCTGAAACTGTATTGTTTTCTTTTTCCATGGACCACAAAAGTATCACCTTTAATTTTTTTAAAAAAATCAAAATTGAATTTTTAGGTGATTTGTCTATTTTTTCAGGGTGTCATAGCTTTTAAAGACGATAAAAACAATACAAATTCTCCCCCCTTGCTAACAAAATAGAGTTAGACTTGGAGGTTAGAGTTGGAGTTTAGACTTAGAGCTTAGAGCGCATCTCGACTCCACTCGATGAGCTTTCAGAGGTGGATTGAGCGCATCTCGACTTACTTCGGCAAGCTCAGCACAAGTCGCTCGATGAGCTTCTCGAAAGACACGGAACCCTCGATGCGCTATTCTTGATTAAAAAACACACCAAATAAAAAGCCCTCCCCCTTCCTCCCCCTCCAAAGAGGGAAACATTCTAGTTTTAGACCTTGCAAAAGGAGGTTTTTAAAACCCATTGAATTTGGTATATGCTAAGATTATCTGAAAGATCAATCGCTAGCATCCAAATTTGGCGGGGATTAAAAATCAAGTTCTGGTTAGTCACCCTCTCCACTTGCCCTTCAAGAGAGGGATACATCTTCTAACCAAATCCAGTCTGCATCTAATTCAACAATACTTCCTAACCATTTAATAGAAATTAAATTACTATTTACCTTGCCGATCATTTCTTCACAAATACCTCCAACACCCCAAATATTTCGTTCATTACTGCAAATAAAATCTTCTTCCAACAAAATTCCTTTTGGAATTAGAGTGTCTTCTGCAAGCGCATTAAAAAAATAACTTGGGCACATCATGTCATATAACACAATTAATTCACCATTACAGATTACATCAG
>CANJQZ010000222.1 GCA_947476515.1 Flavobacteriales bacterium | reverse complement strand
CCTCATGTCTATATTGTAGGTCTTGAAGAAAATCTCTTTCCCTCACAAATGGCACTCAATACAAGAAGTGAATTAGAAGAAGAACGCCGATTATTTTATGTCGCAGTTACACGCGCTATGGTTACCTGTACCCTTTCGTATGCAGGATCTCGCTTCACTTGGGGACAATCCGTTATGTGCGAGCCCAGTAGATTTATTGATGAAATTGACTCGATTTACCTTCAATTTGAAACACCCGTTAGAGGTCAAGGCAGGTCATTAATGGGAGGAGGATTTGAAAGACCCGCAAGTGGCGGTTTAAACAAATCTTTAAATACTCCGCCCAATACGCTGAGATCGATGAAGGATATTACTGCGAGTACGCATTCAAAATCAGCACCTTCCAATACTGGAATAATGGTAGGTTCGAATGTGGAACACGATCGCTTTGGAAAAGGAAAAGTCACTAAATTAGAAGGAAGTGGCGCCGATCAAAAAGCTGCTATTTTCTTTCCACATCACGGAAGTAAAGTGGTGTTATTGCGCTTTGCGAATTTGAAGGTTTTGGAAGATTAATTTTGGAAATGTTAATTTTTCGCAATTAAAAATTAAATCGAATTTCAACTTAAATTAATCAACTACATTCGACAAAAAATGTCCTATGAAGATCATTAGCTTAATCACATTTCTGTTTCTTGTTTGTTGCAGTGTTTATAGTCAAGAAGTTCGGATAGAGAAAAAAAAGGTAAATCCTGAAATAATAAAAACGTTGCTAGAAAAATACCCAAAAGCTAAAAGATTAAAGTATTACGCTTTTAAAAATTCGCAGCAGATAGAAGCAGATTTTCGTTCACAAAAGCAAAATATTTCTGTTACATTTAACGCTGATAATGAAATCATTGAATTGGAGAAAGAAATAGAATTTGAATCGCTTTCTCCAACAGTCCAATTACAAATAACTAAATATCTTGTTCTTGAATTCAAAAACTTTCAGTTGAAGGAATGTCAAGAAATTCTGAGCAATTCAAATCCATCCATTGAAATTGAAATTCAATACAATGGACAACTAATCGACTGCTTTTTCGATGTGAACGGAAAATTTATATCCTTAGAGAAAATCGAAGGAAAGCCAATTAATACCCAATTCTAATGAAAATTACCATCACAACATTCTTCGTGACCTGCATTCTAATGATTGGACATTCGCAAGATCTAAAATTTAGTGGAGTATTGCCTGCGATTTCTCAAACAGGAAAACTGAGCAATAAGTTGAATTATAATTTATTTATCTCCACGACAATTGATGCTTTTGATACAAAAATTGGAGGCTTGAATTACCCCGCAAATGATTTGCAACTTTACATTCAACCTAGTATTATATATATTGTAAATCCAAACTTTAATTTGGCTGGTAGTTATACTTACCAGCGCAATAATCCCTTTGAAGTGACTTACTCTAATGAGCATAGACTTTGGCAACAAGTTGTATTAGCGCACCCATTGGGAAATGCCAGAATGTCACACCGATTTCGACTAGAAGAACGATTTATTCAAAATCGAGTTACAGGCATCTACCCTTTTTCAAGCCGCTTAAGATACCAGATTGCCTATACCAAACCTTTGCAAGGAAAAACATTGGATCCAGGAGAAATTTATTTGAGTGCCTACAATGAATTTTACACAACGCTAACCAAACCACGAAATGCATTTTACAGTGAAAACTGGAGCTATGTTGGGCTTGGATTTCAAACAAAAAAAATAGGAAGAATTGAAATAGGGTATTTACTTCAATTTGCCGTCCGAAACAGTGCAAAAGACTTAAGAGTATTAAATCTAATGCAAGTCATGTGGGTGACAAACTTTAAGCTAAAAAAATAATAACATCACTTTTTACCTCAGCCAGAAATTATATAATGCTGAAGGGGTTGCTTCTGATTTAAGAGAAAAACTTGGTCGGGTGTAAGAAGAAATTTTAACCTTCAAGGTTTGCAGTATTTCGTCTCTTGAAATTAATAATTCAACCTCATCATTGAGGGACAATCCATTCATGATACCGTCTAACATTCCTTGACTCATTCTGTAGCCATTACAGCCTATGATTTCGTCGTTAACTGAAAGTCCAGCCTCTTCAGCAGCCGAACCTGCACGAATTGATTTAACCATAACAGCTCCACCTTCATCGCGAACACTTGCTCCAAAAGATGGAACAGAATTTGTCGTTTCTTTTACTTTTACACCCAATTCACCAAAGATGGAAGCATACGGTATAACTTCAGTCCCATCGACATAACGAGCAAAAAAGTCACTCATGTCTTGCCCCATAAAATCACTTAATTCCTTTTTAAATTCTGCTTCAGTGAAACCTCTATTTAATTTTACATAATAAACTGAATACAGCTGTTTCATAAAATCATCTAAGCATTTTTTACCTTTTGTATTGGAGATGATTTTCGCATCCAAAACCGCTCCTAAAACAGAACCACGAGAATAATATGTCATGGAAGTATTCGCGCTGTTTTCCGTAGGACGATACGCTTTAATCCAAGCATCAAAACTAGCATGAGCAACAGGCTGAACTCTAGATCCAACACTACCTTCTACATAATTAATAGAACTCATTAATTTATTTAAAAAAGTCTCTTGAGAATAAAACCCTGCTCTGCGCAAGATTAATTCATCATAATAAGAAGTAACTCCTTCCATAACCCATAACAAAGAAGTGTAAACCTCATGATCGTAATCAAAAGGACCTAGTTCAATGGGTCTGATTCGTTTTACATTCCAAAGATGAAAATATTCATGTGCCACAAGATTGATAAAACCCAAATATTCACTTCCTGCATACGCCCATCGATTAACACTTAAAGTGGTAGAATTACAATGTTCTAATCCACCTTGGCCATCTACTACATTATGAATAATAAATAGATAATTTTTATTCGGATTCACGCCAAAAACAGCGGTTTCAGCTTCAATTACTTTGGCCATATCTCTTTTAAGATCTGAGATATTATAATTACCCTCTCCATACATGGCTACTGTATGTTTTACCCCTGCAGCCATGAATTCAAACACTTCTTGATTACCAATTTCAATGGGACAATCTACGAGTTGATCATAATCTTTAAAAGTAAAAGTAGTAGAAGCTCTCTTTTGTTCCTCAAATTCTCCCAAAGGAAGTGCTGTACTTATTTTTTTAAAGTCATCGTAAGGAAATACATCCAACTTCCCTCCCAAAGATTTTTGACCATCGACATACATGAAGACTCCTGCTCCACTTACATAGCCATGCGAAAGATCTAAAAACGAGGTCCTCACCGACAATTCAAATGCATAAACCTCATATTTAATATGCACAAGTTCTTTTCCTTGACTGTTGATCTGCCAATGATTTTTAGCAATTTTGTGTACTTCAATTGAATTTCCTTTTTCATCAAAGGCCTTTACTAAATTGATATTCTTCGAGAACTCACGCACCAAATAAGAACCTGGAGCCCAAACGGGCAACTTTAAATCAATTGTTTTTTGATTGTTTTTTGAAATTAACAGCTCCACTTCAAAATAATGATTTTGAGGTTTTGGCATATGAAGTTGATAGCGGACTTCCATTGCATGGGCAAGTG
>CANJQZ010000221.1 GCA_947476515.1 Flavobacteriales bacterium | reverse complement strand
TTAATGGCTCATATAGAGGAACTTCTTAAGATTCATTTTACTTTCACTACACCATTTCAAGCCTTAAATTTTACAGTTTCTGAGCCCATCATTTTAGGAAGCGCAATGGACAGAATGGAAGTTTTTGAAGGTTTTAAAAAATTAGAATCAGAGGGAATCAGAACGATTAAGGAACTTAATGAGCACCATGAATTACTCGCTATAAACTTAAAAAAAGAATTACTTCGATGGAAATTAAGTAGTGTTTAGCGCATTATTGATAGCGCCACCGGAATATCATCTGACATAATAAAATCAGGGTTTTTAGAAAGGGCATTCTTTATTGATGCTGGAGATCTTACATCAAATACAACTGATTTTTTGCCCAACAATTGCAGTGATTTCACTTGTTGCTCGGATAGCATTTTATTGCGTATCACAAGTCCAACTACCTTTGGATGGTTTTGCAATAGATGAACCCCTTCAGCAAAATTATCAGATGCGAAATAAATAGAAAAATCATTTTCCAAGTACTCCAATAAGGAAGGATCCGCAACAACACAATGCAGATTTAAATGGTCTTCTAAATGCAATGATTGAAGCGCGTCAAAAAACATGGGGAAAGATACCTTTTGCTCTTTGCATCTATTATAATGACGGAGGTCGAGAAAAATTTCTCTTGAACCAAAACTTTCTATCAATAAAGAATCTAGTTGCTGCAATGATTCGTGATGAAAACTGGAATAATGCAAAGTATTAAGTGTTGTTGAATTTAAATTATTGACACAAGTTGCTCCATCGGTGGAGGAAGATAGATCATCATCATGATACAACCACAAGTCACCATCTGAAGACATTTGAACATCTATTTCTATACCATCCATCTGATAATAGTTCAAGGCTAAATCAATGGCCTCTTTAGAATTATCATGAAAGATAGCATTACTCATTTCCAAGCCCATTGCAGCGTGACCAATTGCCTTCGAATGCGCATTTTTTGATTCTTTCCCGCAAGAAAAAAGCAGTAATACGCTAAAGATAAAGAAACTACAACGCATACGCCAATCCAATTTTCAACTGATAATTTAAGAATAAAAAACTATTTTTAGATGCACTTATATTCGAAAAAGACCTTATACTTGGTCCACCGCTCGACTGTTGAAACAGAAATATTTTACCGGATCCTAGTGGGATTTTTAATTGATAACCCAATCCTAGTTGATAGTCTGAAATTAACGCATTTAAATTCATGACAGCATATTTCGCGCACAGCATAGGTTGCAGATATATTCTTTGTTTCTTTCTACTGAAATCATACGCTGCAAAACCATCTAATTCAGGATACATCTTAGAAGAAAAAAAAGTGGTCCGCGTTCCAAATCCAATAGTCAAGCCATAAATCAATTTTCTATGTTGCAATTGAGTGCCTATTCCAGTAAACAAATCCATTTTCTGAAACGAAGTTGAAACTGTTATTGAATATGTATCTTGTTTACGATGAGAACTGTCAGAATTATACTGAGAAAAAATAAAAAAAGGGAAAATGAAAATTAAGAAGAGCGTAAAAGTACTATTCCTCATCGAACAATTTCATTTGATCGTCTTCCTCCTCTTCTTTCGTTAAATCCCATTCCATTGTAGGCATTTCAGCCGCATCATCAATATCTTCAGCATCTTCACTCAATACAAGCACTTCCTCTTCAATAGGCCAAGCTTCAGGACTTTCATCAATTGGATGTGTAAGTACAATCTCCTTCACCTTTAATTTTGTGATTTGATTTCCTTGAGCTTTCATCCCTTTAACCTCAATTAGATCCGCCATATTAAGTACCGTATCGGCAAGATTCTTAGTTTCCTTCAATAGTTTATTGTATACTATTTTAATTTCAGGTCTAAAAGCTGTTGAAACAGCATCTAAATAAGAACCTGGGATTTCACTAATAAACGAAACCCTTTTATCTGCTGTAACTTCACAAATAAAGCGTTTTACAAAATGCAAATCTTTTTCGGCATCAAAATAGACTGCTGAAATGGGACGATCTTGAATCCATTTTTCTATATGAATTTTATCTTCATCAAAATGAGTCGATAAATCGAAAGAACTCAAGCGATAATCCCCATTTTTATAGAGTGTCAAGAGCTTATCATTTCCTTTAAAAGAACCTAAAAACTTTCCTCTTCCTTCATCATTAAGTCGACCAACAATGGAATCGTACCAAATTTTACGCGCAGCCAAGGTCGATCCTCCCACCTCTTTTTGGATAATTTTCTGAACTATTTCCTTAGTAACACGATTTCCAGCAGAATTTCTTCCTTTGATCAATAACTCTCCTAAATCGATATCAAATCGCAATCTTTTTAGATGTGGTCTTGGTCGGAGCATTACACTTACTACTTCCCTCTCACCATTTGGATGCACAGAGAAATAGAGCATTTTAGAACCTTTAAGACCTTTCGTTAAATCATATTCAGTATCTCGAGTAATTGAATTTACATAGAAGCGTTTCATCATGGTGGCACCGCCCAATCCATCTTGATAAAATAAATGGTAAATAGTTCTAGTGTCTCCTTTCTTCCATACACTAGCAAAAATAAGGTCTTTACCTACAAATTTCTTATCAGAAACTTTAGAAACCATCATTTTTCCACTAGCAAAGAAACAAATGATATCATCAATTTCAGAGCAATCGCTTACTGGATCATTTTTCTTAAGTCCATAACCAATGAAGCCTTCTTCATAATCAACATATAATTTTCTATTCGCTATAATTACTTTCGTAGCATTGATGGTATCAAAAGCTTTAATTTCAGTTTTGCGCTCTTTTCCAAGACCAAAGCGCTTTTTCAAATCCTTAAAATAATCAATTGCATATTCCACCAAGTTGGCAAGATGACCTTTCACAATCTCCATTTCCTCCTCTATTTTCAACAAGGCATCATCCGCTTTAAAGGCATCAAAACGCGTAATACGGATCATAGGAATTTGGGTCAGTCTATGCAAATCTTCATCAACAATGGTGCGAATCAATTGCTTTTTAAAAGGCAAAAAGGAAGCATATAAATATTCATAAAGCGCTTCTTTATCAGAATAAAGTTTGAAATCAATGTACATTTCATGGTTAATAAACAGCTTTTCAAGTGTCGAGAAATGCCACTGTCTTTCCAATTCATCTAATTTGATTTCTAATTCCAATTTAAGTAAGCGCACTGTATTATCAGTATTGATGCGCAATATTTCAGATACACCAATAAATCTTGGGCGATCACCATCAATTATGGAAGAGTTCGGAGAAATTGAAATCTCACAATCCGTAAAGGCATAAAGTGCATCTATAGATTTATCTGGAGAAACTCCTGGTGCAAGATGAACAATTATTTCTGCTATTGATGAAGTGTTATCTTCAATCTTCTTGATTTTAATTTTTCCTTTATCGTTTGCTTTGAGCACAGATTCAATCAAAGAACTTGTTGTAGTTCCGATTGGAATTTCGTGAATAATTAAAGTTTTATTGTCTACTTTTTTAATTTTCGCTCTTACTCGAACACGACCACCTCTTAGTCCATCATTATAACCACTAAAATCGGCCATTCCACCATTTGGAAAATCTGGTAAAATCTCCACTTTTTTTCCACGCAAATGATTAAT
>CANJQZ010000220.1 GCA_947476515.1 Flavobacteriales bacterium | reverse complement strand
TCTTTACTTCAAATTAGTGGGCAAAAGGAAGCTTTAGTCGGATACAGTATTTATTCACTTACTGGAGCATTAATGGAAGAAAGTACTTTTAATCAAGCTGGTTCTTATGTTATAGATTTATCAAATGAGATTAAGAATCCGGGTATTTATATGATACAATTGAAAGGAAACAAAAACACTTATCCTATGCAAAAAATTATCTTGGAATGAAATCTGTTTTATTAGGCCTATTAGTTATTTTAATTGTTTCTTGCGAAAATTCATCTGTAAAAAAAGAGATGGAAATAGTTAAGCCAGTTATTCCTGAAGCACCTTCTTCCTTACCTCAAGAAAAGAAAAGTAAAATCATTAAAAGTCCCTATGAGGTTAGGGTAGTGGAGAGCTCATTAGGTTGGGGCTACGAGATATGGAAAGAAGGCGTAATGGTTATAAATCAAACTCATATTCCTGCAATTCAAGGACTTCGAGCTTTTGATTCTCAAATTCAAGCTGAAAAAGCTGCTGAAATAATAAAAATCAAACTTGATCAAGGGGTTTTTCCTCCTACCATTTCAATTGTTGAACTGCAAAGTATTGGTGTAGATACCCATTGATGATTTAAGCTCTTTTTCCTAGTTCAATTACCTCAAGATCATGAAATTTATCTCCTGTAATCGAAAAACGAAGTAAGGTTCTAACAGAATGAAATCCTTTAACGCCGCAAGCACCTGGATTCATCCAAAGCATATTAAAGCGTTTGTCCATTTGCACCAAGGTAATATGAGAATGTCCACATACCAATAAATTGGCGGCACCATTTTTTTCAAGCTCTTCATACAGAGGTTTGGAATAATTTCCGGGTCTACCTGCTATATGCGTCATCAAAACTTCCACATCTTCTACTTTAAATCGATGGTGCAAAACCGTTTCAATGCGGATCATGTGATCATCGATATTCCCATATACAGCCCTAGTGGGTTTGAATTGTCGCAATTGATCCAAGACATCTAGTGTTCCTATATCTCCTGCATGCCAAATCTCATCTACCTCTTTGAAATGCTCAAAAATTCGTGGATCTAAATATCCATGTGTATCTGAGAGTAATCCAATGCGAATCATATCTCTTCTTCTCCTTCAAGTAATTGCTTCTGATACATTTCGGCGTAGAAGCCAGCGGCAGAAATCAATGATTCATGCGTTCCTTCTTCAATAATACTACCTTCTTGTAAGACTAATATTTTCGTCGCATTGCGAATGGTGGAGATTCTATGACTCACAATAATACAAGTTCGATCTGAAGCATTTTGATTTAAATTATGCAGTATCTGTTCTTCAGTTTCTGTATCAACTGCCGATAAACAATCATCAAGCAAAAGCAACTTCGGTTTTCTTAACAAGGCACGCGCAATACTGATGCGTTGTTTTTGTCCACCACTTAAATTTACACCTCTTTCACCCAATTCAGTTTCAATGCCTAATTCAAATTCTTTGACATTGTGATAGACATGCGCTGCTTCTAAAACAGAAATAATCTCTTCTTCGCTTGCATTATTATCATTGGATCCAAAAAGAATATTGTTTTTGATGGTATCGGAAAACAAAAATACATCTTGAGGAACAATTCCACTTTGCGCTCTAAAAGCATCTAGATTGATCTGATTAATATTTTTACCATCAATATTTATACTGCCTGAACTTACATCAAATTGACGCATTAACAAACTAAGGATGCTTGATTTTCCACTGCCTGTATTCCCTAAAATAGCTAATGTCTCACCAGATTTAACATCGAAACTGAGGTTATTCAATGCTTGAATACCAGTATTTTCATAGGTAAAGCTCACATTTTTGAAACTGATATTTCCTTTTAAAGCTAAGTTGTCCGTATTATTATTTTCAATTTTAGGAGTTTCATTTAAAAATTCATTTATTCTGGCTTGTGAAGCGGAGGCTCTTTGAATAATAGAGGTAACCCAACCAATACTGGCAAATGGCCAAGTCAAAGAATTAACAAAAAAGATAAAAGCAACAATTCCTCCCAACGAAATTTGTTTGTCATAGGTCATTAGCCCACCAATATAAATAGCAAGCATGGTGCTTATTCCAATTAAAAATAAAATCGTTGGCATAAATAGGGCATTTACTAGAACTAATTTCATGCTCTTTTGCTTGTACGATTCAGCTGCATCTGCAAGTTTATTTGATGTATCCTTGTCTCTATTGTATGCTTTAATTACTCGAATTCCCGCAAAAGTTTCTTGTGCAATAGTCGAAATGGTTGATTGTTCTTGTTGAACCTTTCCACTTAACTGATTCATTTTACTAGATACCTTGTAGATAATAAAAGACATGATCGGTAATGGAATTAAGACGAACAAAGTCAATTTTCCACTTATTTGAATCATTTGCATAATGGTCATGCTAAAGAGGACCACTAAATTTATGGTATACATAATTCCAGGACCTAGATACATTCTTACTTGACCAACATCCTCTGAAATACGATTCATCAAATCGCCTGTTTTATTCTTCTTGAAAAATGCTAAATCTAATTTTTGATAGTGGTTGAAAATTTCATTTTTGAGATCAAATTCTATAAACCTGGACATTACAATGGTAGTTTGTCGCATCAAAAACAAGAAGAATCCTTTAGCAATCGATAATAGGATGTATATCCCACCAATTTTTAAGGATAAAAATACAGCATCATTAAATCCATTTATTTTAACAGAGCCCATCAACTCATCGACCGTATCTTTAACATATACGGGCATTTTAACACCAAAATAATTACTAATTATGGTAAAAAGTATGCCGAATAGAAAGCGCCATTTATATTTGATAAAATATTTATTGAGGTGTCGAAGAGACTTCATAGATAATTTTCTAAATTTGCGCCATCATGTTGGGTTTGCAAATGTAATAAATCATCATGAAATGAGTGAACCAAAAAATAGAATGTCATAAATCAAATTATCGATTTCAATGAATATGAATGATAATCCTATAATTTCTCAAATGTCCATGATGGGGCATGAGCAAGTATTATTCTGTAACGATGAAGCTACAGGATTAAAAGCAATTATTGCAGTTCATAACACAGTTTTAGGTCCTGCACTTGGTGGAACTAGAGTTTGGGCATACAACAATGAGATGGAAGCATTAAATGATGTGCTGCGTTTGTCGCGTGGTATGACTTATAAGAATGCCATTTCTGGATTAAATTTAGGTGGAGGTAAAGCTGTTATTATTGGTGATGCTCGAACCATAAAATCTGAAGCGCTTTTTAGAAGATTTGGAAAGTTTGTCAATGGATTGGCTGGAAAATATATTACTGCAGAAGATGTAGGCGTTTCTCCCTTAGATATGAATTATGTTAGCATGGAAACTCAGCATGTTGTTGGACTGCCTGGAAAAAGTGGAGATCCATCGCCTGTAACTGCATATGGTGTTTACATGGGGATGAAGGCTGCTGCTAAAATTCAATTTGGCTCAGATTCACTTACGGGTAAAAAAATTGCGGTTCAAGGAGTAGGACATGTTGGTGAATATCTTGTTAAACACTTGACAGAAGAAGGTGCTCTTGTTTCTATTACCGATATTCATGAGGATACACTTTCTCGTGTAGCACAAACTTATGGAGCCAAGATTGTTGC
>CANJQZ010000219.1 GCA_947476515.1 Flavobacteriales bacterium | reverse complement strand
TGGAATTAGAGATGTTAAACAATCCAATATTTAAGCATCTTAAGTCTAAACGACTTAATCCAACTGCCCACCGGACTGCCTTACAAAAATTAGTGCAAACTCCAGAACTTAAATTCAGATGCCTCGGATTAATTTTAGGCATGTTATGTAATAAAGAATACCAATTCTACTTAGAACACAAAACAGAATTAAATAAGCGTATTTCTGCTATGATTGTAGATCGAATTGTAAGTATTTAATTACTTTTCTTTATCCTTAATCAATTGTTTTTTTAACGCATCAATGGCCTCATTGGTCGCTTCTTCAAAACTGGGACAATTCTTTTTTACGAACAATTCTTTCCCTGGAATATGTAATTTGATTTCCACAAACTTATTGGCGTGATCCTCATCTTTTTCCACCTTTAAAAAAACTTCACTACTCGTAATATGTTGATGGAATAAATTAAGTTTCTCTAATTTTTCATGAACAAAAGTCATTAGATCTTGGTCGGCCTTGAAATGAACCGTGTGAATTTGAATTTCCATATTATTAAGAATTTGTACCTCTAGGGTGTGCTTGTAAATATACTTTATTTAATTGGGCGAAGGAGTTGTGTGTATAGACTTGTGTTGCTGCTAAACTTGCATGACCTAATAGATCCTTTAAGGTTTCCAATCCAGCACCTCTATTCAACATATGCGTTGCAAAGGTATGTCTTAGCACATGCGGACTTTTTTTATCTAATTGGGTGGCAGTACCCAAATAAGCTACGATTTTTCGGTAAACAAAATTTGGATATAATTGATTTCCATTGGAAAGAACGAATAAATATTTTGTTCTTCCACAGGTTGCATTTCTAATAGATCTATACGCCTCAATCTTTTCAAATAAAAGAGAATTGATTGGAATAATCCGTTCTTTATTGCGCTTCCCTAATACTTTTATAGCTCCGGGTTGTGTATCACTATCCAAAAGATGGATCAATTCACTTAAACGAATGCCCGTTTGATAAAAAATCTCTACCATTAAAGCATCTCTTTGCCCATCAAAATCAGCACTAAAATAATGTTCCAGATGTTTTGTACTCATTTCGGATTCTTTAGCAAAAGAAGGCAAGCGCTTCTCACTTTTTGGACCTTTAAGTTTGTTTAATGGATTATGGGAAACTAGACCCTCTTTTCTTAACCACTTATACCAACTTCTTAAGCTTGCTAATTTGCGATTGACGCTTTTATTGGTAACACCCTTTTCAATAAGTTCTACGATCCAGGAACGAATAAAAGAGGAACTCAAACTAGAAAATTCTTGAATAGATTGTATTTCAGCAAATTCGATGAATTGCTTTAAGTCATTTTCGTAAGCAATTAAAGTGTGCTCCGAATAGCGTTTTTCAAAATGAAGATAATCGATGAAATTAGTAAGCATAAAAAAAGGAGCTAATGCTCCTTTAACGCTAATAAAATATATTAGTTACATTTCTGCAGACTGCATTCTTTGTTTGTAAGCAGCACGAATTACTTCCTGACGACGAGAAATTGAAGGTTTTTCAAATTCTTTTCTAGCTCGAAGTTGCTTCATCATATTAGTTTTTTCGAATTTCTTCTTATACTTCTTTAATGCTCTTTCGATGTTTTCGCCTTCTTTGATTGGAATAATTAACATATCTACTTAATTTTTATAATAAACTTTGGGTGGCAAAGATACACCAAAATCAATAATTTGCAACTTTTATTTTAAAATTTCTCGAGAAATTACCACCTTTTGTATTTCTGAGGTTCCTTCACCAATGGTCATTAGTTTGGCATCGCGCAAATATTTTTCTGCAGGGTATTCTTTAGTGTAACCGTAGCCCCCCATTATTTGCACCGCTTCATTACCACATTTGACCGCAACTTCCGAAGCATAATACTTTGCGAATGCTCCCTCTTTGGTCATTGGTAACTTGTTATTTTTCAAATAGGCAGCCTGAAATGTCAATAATTCAGCAGCATCTACTGATGTCGCCATATCGGCAAGTTTGAATGCAATTGCTTGAAATTGACTAATAGCTTGGCCAAACTGTTCTCTTTCTTTTGAATATTTAATGGAAGCTTCTAAGGCACCTCTAGCTATACCACAACTTAAAGAGGCAATTGATATTCTACCTCCATCAAGAATCTGCATGGCTTGTTTAAATCCTGAACCAACTTCACCAATAACTTGGTCGGAAGATACACGGACATTATCAAAAATCATTTCTGCAGTTTCACTTGCTCTTACGCCAAGTTTATCTTTTATTTTCACTGCGGATAATCCAGGAGTTCCTTTTTCAATGATAAAGGCTGTAATTCCATTACTGTCTAATAACTCGCCTGTTCTCACCAAAACCACCGCAACATCACCAGATAAACCATGAGTTATCCAATTTTTAGATCCGTTAATGATCCAATCGTTACCCTCTTTTACAGCAGTTGTTTGCATGCGCATGGCATCAGAACCTGTATTGGCTTCTGTTAAAGCCCAAGCTGCAATCCATTCTCCTGTTGCAAGTTTTGGTAAATATTTTTTCTTTTGAGCTTCAGATCCATGATAATAAATATGTCCAGTTCCTAAAGAATTATGAGCTGCTACACTTAAGCCCAGTCCTCCGCATACTTTTCCTATTTCCATAACAGCAGTTGCGTATTCATCATAAGTAAATCCAGCCCCACCATATTCTTCAGGTATAAAAATACCCAAGAGGCCTAGATCACCTAATTTTTTCATGGTGTCAATTGGAAAATATTCATCATCATCCCATTGTTTCATGAAAGGCTTAATTTCTTTATCAGCAAAATCACGCAGCATTTGCGCAATCATTATTTGATTTTCGCTTTGAATAAAGTCCATTTAGTAATTTATTAATGTTTGAATATTAGAAGAATGAGTCATGAGTTTTTCTCGACCATTTAAAAAGTCTAAACCCACCAAAAAATCAAATCCAACAACCTCTCCGCCACATTTTTTAATTAATTGCGCGGCTGCATCGGCAGATCCACCAGTGGCAAGTAAATCATCATGAATTAATATTCGATCTCCTTTTGATAAGGCGTCTTCATGAATTTCAATAACAGCACTTCCGTACTCTAAATCGTATGAATGTGCAATTTTATTATAGGGTAGTTTACCTTCTTTTCTAATTAAAATAAAAGGAATTCCTAAACGCATCGCCAAAGGATAACCAAATAAAAACCCCCTACTTTCAATACCTGCAATCGCAGAGATGTTTTTGTCTTGGTAGTTAAGAACCAGTTGATCTAATAAATCATTGGATAACCTAGCGTCTAACATGATGGGACTAATATCCTTAAAGATAATTCCTGGTTTTGGAAAATCTTTAACATCCCTAATACTTGCATTTAGCCTTTCTGTCAATGTCATATTACAAAGATAGGTAAGGCAATAGTTTTAAAAAAGTATTTTCATCTATTAAATGCGATTCTAATAATTCGTTAACATTAAGATACCATATTTTTTGCTGTCTCATTTTAACAATGGAGTTGGCTTGACTCCAATCTAGATAAGGATGCGCTTGCAATTCAAGGGTAGTTACAGTATTAATATTTATCTTCCTGCAAAAAGACGGATCAATAATGCAATTATTTTCAATGATGGTAAATACTTCTGGAGTCATTTTATAGACTTC
>CANJQZ010000218.1 GCA_947476515.1 Flavobacteriales bacterium | reverse complement strand
CTTGATTGGCTCTTGAAGTAGAATTTCTATTCAACATTCCACCGACATTGTAGGCTGGAATGATTGCTATTAAAGGATCATTTACATTTGGTTTTTGACGCATCATATTTAAAAGCCACAAAGCACTCGCATTTACACCATCAGGTTCACCCGCATGGATCGCATTGTTCACCAAAAGCGTTGTTGATTTTCTTGCTTTTTGGAAGGTTTTAAGAGAATCCCCTGCCCCATTGTAAATACATAAATATATAGGGATTCCGGCATCTGAATTTCCCATATTATACAACTCAACAGATTTGTTTTCCTTTGCACACTTCTTATAAAATTCAATTAATTCAGCATATGAAGGTGAAGTATTCGACTTCCAATCAAAATCTTGAGCAGTACAATTAATGCAAAGGTTTAGAAGTAAAATAAATATAAGGTAGTGTCTCATGAAATTATATTTAGGTAACAAAACTACACGAAATGTTCCTAAATCGATGTATTTTTGTGAAATGAGAATTGATATCCTAAGTCTATTACCTGAATTAATGCACAGTGCGTTTTCTGCTTCCATAATGAAAAGAGCTCAAGACAAAGGACTCGTAGAAATACATCTTCACAATATCAGAGATTATTCTGATAACAAACATAAAAATGTAGATGATTATCAATATGGTGGCGGCGCTGGAATGGTTATGCGAATTGAGCCCATAGCGACCTTAATGGATAAATTAATGTCGGAAAGAAACTACGATGAAATTATTTTCATGACACCTGATGGTGCTATTTTAGAACAAGGAACTGTGAATTATTTGTCTCTAAAAGGTAATGTAATGATTCTTTGTGGTCATTATAAAGGAGTTGACAATCGCATAAGAGAACATTATATCACCAAAGAGATTTCGATTGGATCCTATGTCTTATCGGGAGGTGAATTGGCTGCAGCTGTTTTGGTTGATGGAATAGTGCGTCTACTTCCTGGTGTATTAAATGATGAGACCTCTGCGTTAACAGATAGTTTTCAAGATGATTTATTAGCACCTCCTGTTTACACAAGACCTCCTGTTTATAAAGGATGGACGGTCCCAGAAGTATTACTTTCAGGAAATCAACAAAAAATAGATCAATGGCGTGAAGAGCAATCACTTGAACGCACTAAAATTAGAAGACCAGATCTAATAAAAAAGCAAAACGAAGGGTAAAACCGAGCTTTTGATTGGATTTATTTGGTTAATTTTATCCCTTTAAAAACCAATACAATGATTGAAATATCTAATCGACTGAATGCAATGGTTGAATCGGCAACTTTAGCCATGTCAAGAATTAGTCGTGAATTAAAAGCTCAAGGAAAAGATGTGATTTCTTTATCACTAGGAGAGCCTGATTTTAACACCCCTCAATTCATCAAAGACGCTGCACTTGAGGCAATGAATAATAATTTTACGCAATATACACCGGTTTCTGGATATGATGATTTAAGAGAAGCCATTTCTTTTAAATTCGAAAGAGACAATCATTTAAAATATTCCAAGGAACAAATTGTTGTTTCGACAGGCGCCAAGCAATCCATAGCTAATGTTGTTCTTAGTCTAATCAATCCTGGTGATGAAGTGATTATTCCTGCTCCATATTGGGTTTCATATATTGAAATTGTTAAGATGGCTGAGGGAATTCCCGTGATCATTGAAGCGAATATTGATCAAAATTTTAAAATTACAGCGGAACAATTTGAGAATGCAATCACCAGCAAAACAAAACTGATGATTTTCTCCACTCCATGTAATCCAACAGGTTCTGTATACTCAAAAGAAGAATTATCAGGTTTAGCAGATGTACTCAAAAGACACGAGCAAGTAGTTGTTTTGTGTGATGAAATTTATGAGCACATTAATTTTGTTGGTAAACATGAAAGTTTAGCACAATTCAGTGATGTCTTTGAGCAAATTGTCACCGTTAATGGTGTCTCAAAAGCATGGGCAATGACTGGTTGGCGCTTAGGATATATAGGTGCGTCAAAAAAAATCGCAGATGCTTGTAATAAAATTCAGGGACAATTCACCTCAGGAACATGTTCCATAACTCAAAAAGCATCGATAGCTGCTATGTATGCCGACCCAAGTGAATTAAATGAGATGGTACATGCCTTTCACAAGCGCAGGGATTTAGTTGTGAGTGCTTTAGAAACTATGCCAGGAGTAAGAAGTAATGTACCTGAAGGGGCTTTCTACTTATTTCCCGATGTATCGAGTTTCTTTGGAAAACAATATTTAGATTATAAAATTGAAACTGCTCAAGATTTATGCATGTATTTACTAAGTGAAGCTCAAATTGCATTAGTAAGTGGCGAAGGCTTTGGTAGTCCTAATTGTATTCGTATCTCATATGCAGCAGCAGAAGACACTCTAATAGAAGCAATGAAACGCATGAAAGAAGCGCTTGCAAAACTCAACTAAATGAAATACAATAAAGCATTCGATAAATTCTCCACTTTTCATGTACTCGTGATTGGAGATGTCATGTTAGATGCCTACCGAATTGGGAAGGTAAGCAGAATAAGTCCTGAAGCACCAGTTCCTGTAGTATTACTTGACGAAGAAGACAATAGAATAGGCGGCGCAGGAAATGTCGCTTTAAATCTTATAGCACTTGGTGCTAAAGCCACTGTTTGTTCTATAATTGGTGATGACGATGCTGGAAAAACCTTAATTCAATTATTTAAGGAAAATACTATTTCTACAAAAGGTATTAAGGCAAGTAAAAATAGAAAAACAACGGTTAAAACTCGCGTAATCGCTAATCATCAACAACTTCTTAGAATTGATGCGGAATCAACTGAAGCCATCAATGATGAAGATTCAAAAATGCTATTAATGCACATTGCAGCTTTAATTCATGAAGGAGTTGACGCTATCATTTTTGAAGATTATAATAAGGGTATTTTAAGTGACAATACAATTAGGGAAATAATTTCATTAGCAAAAGAACACCACATTCCGACTTGTGTTGACCCTAAAAAAGAAAATTTCCTTTCTTATAAAGGAGTAGATTTATTCAAACCAAACCTAAAAGAATTAAAGGAAGGATTGAATATAGAATTTGATTTTAATAAAAGTGAACCAGCTTTTATTAATGCTGTAAAATCCCTGGAAGGAATTCTTCAAAATAATATTTCACTTATTACACTTTCTGAAAACGGAGTTTTTATTAAGCAAGCCAATATTCAGCATTTTCTTCCTGCTCACATCAGAAATATTAGTGATGTAAGTGGTGCTGGAGATACTGTTATTTCAGTTGCTTGCCTTTGTTTACTTGCAGGTTTACCTATTGAAGACATTGCTGCAATTTCAAATATTGCTGGTGGAATGGTCTGTGAATACTCAGGAGTGGTGAGTATTAAAAAAGAATCATTATTGAATGAAATTCACGAACTTTTGGTTGAATAAAATGTTGGAAGTATAGTATGGAACAAAAAATAGTTAAGCCTTATTATTCGGAAGATAAAAGTAAGAAAGAAGAAGTTGCTGAAATGTTTAATAACATTTCAGTTAACTACGATTTTCTGAATCACTTTTTATCTTTAGGAATAGATCATATTTGGAGAAGAAAAGCAATTCGTCAATTAAAAGAAATAGAACCAAAAAAAATCCTGGATATTGCAACGGGTACAGGT
>CANJQZ010000217.1 GCA_947476515.1 Flavobacteriales bacterium | reverse complement strand
CCTCAGCATAAAATTTCTAGAGGGACGGATTTCTTGGTAGCAAGATCCTCCAAATGCCAAATCCGGATTCTTTTGCTCAATAAGTTCTAGATAAGTTGAAATAAAATTGGGGCGATAAATAATTGAATCGCCGTCTAAGAATAAGAAATGTCCCTTTGTTTTTAAACTAAGGAAATAATTCCTAATGGCAGATCTTCCTTTATTATTAGGTAAAGAAATATAAGTAATTTGATCTTTATCCTTGCAGAATTCACTGTTAATTTGCTTGAAATGATTGCTGGAGCAATCGTCTACAATCAATAATTCTACAGGAAAATTCTTTGACTGTATTAAAAGTTCATTTGCCAAGCGAGTGACATCCGTATTGTAAACGGGAAGACAGATGTACAGCATATTAATTTGAGAAGGACAAATTAAGCCATCGTATTTGGTGTCCCAAAATTCATTGGAGGCATCCCGGTTACGGGCTCATCTAAAGCACCAAATTGTTGCTCATATTTTGCAATGTTATCAGACAATGCCTGCATAAATCTTTTGGCATTTTGCGGTGTCATTAATACCCTTGACCTTACTTTTCCTTTGGGCATTCCGGGCATTAGTTGAATGAAATCACAAACCACCTCAGCGGGCGAATGTGTAATTACCGCTAAATTTGAATAAACCCCTAAAGCAATATCTTCAGAGAGTTCAATATTCATTTGATTTTCTTCGTTTTCCATAATTTCCTTAATAATGCTAATTTACAAATCATTTTCCACTTCGTGAAATAGAATTCCAAAGGATTTAAGTTCTTCCATTATAGGATTGTATACTTCTGGTTGAATAGGTATATGGACCCCTGGAGTATTGAATTTTTCTTGTAAGATTAATTTTGCCATTATTGCCACAGGCAAACCAACCGTATTAGCCATAGAAGTGTACATAGGGTCCTCCCCTATATTTACCATAGAGGCAATCACCTTTTTCTTTTTGTTCTCGATTGAATATTCAAATTCATGATACATCACGATCATATCCTTATCATTGGGAGATAAGACTAATTTTTTTATTAAAAACTCTTCCAATAATTTTGCAGGTGAGGCATTTTCTAATCCTATAAATTCCTCATTATTAAATATCCCTAACCAATTGAATTGATCGAATAATTGAGTTCTTTCAGGACCTAAAAATTCTTTAAATTTCTCTTCCACTGATTTACTTGGATAATAAGGAAGAAATGAATTAATAAATCGTCTAGGTGTCATTAAATTGGAATCGCTTAATTTGTAGGAATCATCAGTCATTCCTAGTTCAATAAAAACATTCCAACCTTGGCAAAAATCTGGGCGTCTAAGTGTTCCTCTATATAAAGTTGGGATGTCTAATAAACCATAGGTTTTTCTATAGGCAAATGAATCTCTATTGGCATAACCATCAAATTCACCATAAGTAGAAATCTCAAAGCGCTCTGTTCGTTTAAAGAGCTGAGAATAGGGGATGTATTTATTCTCATTATTTTGAATGAATGCAGCCGCACCGCCTTGTCCAGCTAAAACAACATTGCGTGGGTTCCAAGTGAATTTAAAATGCCAGGGATTGTCATCACTTTCTGGAGCCATTAGACCGCCGCAAAAAGATTTAAAACTATCCATTTTTCCACCTTTCGCCTGAATATCATGGATAATTTGCATAGCACTCATGTGATCAATTCCAGGGTCGACTCCTATCTCATTCATGATGACAATTCCCGCTTTAACTGCATGTTCAGCCAGTGCCTTCATTTCTGGAGAGACATAAGAAGGCGTGATTAAATGCGTTTTAAGTTCAATACAATCAACTGCTACTTCAGCATGAAATCTAGCGGGAAGCATAGAAATAACAATATCTGCGTGACCAATCATTGGCTTGCGCTCAGCTGGGTCTAATGCATTAAAACTTAGCGCTGCTGCTCTAGGGTGATTCCCTATTTTTCGTTGCGCTAAGGATAAATCTTGATCTACTACATTTATAAACCAATCTTCTTGTTCAGCATGGTCCAATAGATAGCGAATCAATGAGGAAGAAGACAAACCTGCACCTAAAATTAAAATAATTTTCATCTTGTAATAATTTTAAGCTTCTAAAGATTCTATTATGGGTTGTATGGCTTGAAACAGGACTTCTTCATTCCAAGGCTTTGCAATAAAACTATCTAACATTTCTTCCTGCAATAATTCTTCTACAGAAATTGGATTCGCTTGTCCTGAAAGCATTATGCATTTAAGTTTTGGATGTTTCGACTTTATGGCACGGATTAATTGAGCACCAGTCATTTCCGGCATTTGATAATCTACTATAATAAATATGATATCAATCTTTTCTTCTACAAGTGCATCTATGTTGAGAAAGGCTTCAGAAGGATCCGTGAAATATTCAATAAGGGTATGCTTTTGATTAACAACTTTAGTCAGTTGAAAGGCAAGCATTTGTAGAATAAACGGGTCGTCATCGACACAAACAACAGCATATTTTATAGAATCCATGGCGCAAATTTAATTAATTAAATAAGGGAAGAATCACGCATTTAATTTTGTTTTAACTACCTATCGTGTAAAAGTCAATTGAAAAACAGTTTTTTCTTTATCAGAGCTTAGTGAAATGGAGGCATTATGTTCTTCAAGGACACTTTTCACAATACTTAAGCCCAATCCAGAACCGTTCTTTTTTGCTTTAGTGGTATAAAACTTTTCAAAGATAAGCTTCTGAGTCTCTTCAGGAATATAAGGACCATTATTCTCAAAGTAAATGCAGATTACACCTTGCCGCTCTTCACTATATATTTTCAAGACTCCCTTAGTTTCTGTTTCTTCGATAGACTCTATTGCATTCTTTAATAAATTAGACCACAATTGAAATAATTTAATTTCTAAGCCAATAATTTCTAAAGATGGATCTACATCAAAATAAACTTCCACATTTTTCCTTAAAGCGAAATTAAATATATTGAGAACCGAAGCAATATTATTATGTAAAACAACTACAGACTTTTCATCATTTCGATGATCCTTACTGAATGCACTTAGATCACTAACTACTTTTGCTGCTCTTTCACTTGCGCTTAGAATGGTTGTTAAAAAACTTTTAATCGTATGTAAATTAAAAATCAAGGAGAGAAATGCAATAGGATTACTTGAGCTAATAATTGATTGAATTAAATCAGTATCCGTTATGCTTATATTGGATTTTACCAACATACTGGCGATTTGATTTCGATCAGAAGATGCAATGCCTGGAAAATAATCCATTAAATATTTTTCGAATTCTTTAATTTCTCTTCTTTGTTGAAGACCGCCAACATACAATACTCGATTTGTGGTCTCTGCTAATTCGCAAGCTTTTATAATTTGATCTTGACTGCATTCTGAAATTGTGCTCTTTAATAAATTTTCAAACGAATACTTTATACTTTCAGCGCCTATTTTAATGGCTCCAATTGGGGTATTTAAATCATGTGCAACACCTGAAGACAATTCTCCAATGGTAACCAATTTTTCTTGATCAGATATGGACTTAGCTAAGTCTAAGTTTCGTTGTGTTTTTTCAATTACAATTTCTTCCAAGTCAAAATTGATCATTTCTATTTCCTTTTTAGCGATAGATAATTTTTCTTCAATTATTTTTCGAGAACTAATATCCATTCCATAACCAAT
>CANJQZ010000216.1 GCA_947476515.1 Flavobacteriales bacterium | reverse complement strand
GTTATTCCTTGCCAATCCTGCATTAATCCATAATCAATAACTTCCCCATCTTCTAGCGCTAGAAAAGCATTTTCAAGAATAGGCAGCGAAGACATTTGTTTTCCCTTCAACACGGCAGGAAGATTTTCACCAGCCTGAACCAATCCTTTAATATTCTTTATGAGAATTTTTGTCATTGAATTTTCTTATAAGATCAATCAAAATTAAGTAAAAAGTTGGACTGTAGGAGTTGATTGACTCAAAAGCATTCTCGAAGAAAAAAACTTAAAAGATTGTTATGCAAGAACGGCGGCTTCTAATAATTGAATCGTCCCATCAACAGAATCAAATACAATTGGAGCACCGATTGGAATTGAATGTTTATTTTTCACATGACCCATTAAAAATCCAGCATAAACAGGAATTTTTAAATTACCAAAATGTTGAACAAGTACTTCCATTAATGAAAAAGACCATGCTGGTTCTTCTGGTAAGCACTTTCGAAATTGTCCTAAAACTATGCCATTGACTTGATCAAAAACTCCATTCAACTTCCATTGAGTAAGCATCCGATCAATTCGATAAGGCTCTTCTAGAACTTCCTCAAAAAAAAGAATCTTGCCCTTCCAATCGGGTAAATATTCACTTCCAAGTAAACCCGTCATAACACTTAAATTCCCCCCGAATAATTCTCCTTCTGCCTTACCAGCAACAATAGTAGTTGGGGGTGTATCAATTAAAGGTAAAACAGGTGTATGGTATAAAAATGGAGTGGCATTTGAAAGTACCTCATCAATTGATCTCCAGCTAAATTCATTCCAAGTTGCATTTCCATTGGGTCCATGGAAAGTAATTAAGCCAGTCTTAACGGTAATAGCATTCAGCAGCGAAGAGATATCACTAAAACCCATTATTATTTTTGGATTTTTTTGAATCAGATCAAAATCAAGTAGAGGCAATATTCGAGCACAGCCCCAACCACCTCTGGTAAAAAAGATAGCTTTAATACTAGTGTCGCAAATCATATCCATAAATTCAGCAGCACGCAATTGATCATCCGCCGAGAAATAGCCGTATTTAGTGCGCGCATTCACTCCTTCCTTAACTTCAAAACCATGATCTTTTAGCACTTGAATGAAAGTAATAATGTCATTAACATCATGTATAGCTCCAGCACTTGCACATATGCCAATGGTATCACCTTTTTTTAAAGCCTTAGGTTTTATTTTATTGGGAGATGAAAGGGACGAAGGCTTTGATGAAAAGGATAACATGGAAGGCGCTACAAGTAGTGCTCCAACAATAGGAATAAAGCTTCTTCTTGAAAATTTCTTCACCCTTAAAATTAATCATTTCCGATTAGGTAAAGTCAAATTATTTTCGCTAATTGATTTCAAAAAAACCCTCTAAATCTCTTCGATCTTTTTTGGATGGTTTACCATCACCATTATTTCTATAATTTTTTTGAGCATCTTGATAATTCTTAAACTTCTCAATCTCCTCCATCGTTGTAAGGTCAATAATATACTCTTTTACAAGAGGCGCGCCTACTCTTTTGTCTATTAAACCAACAACTTTATAAGTAAAGACAGCGGTGTTTTTATGATAATAGATATGGTCTCCAATAGCAACTTCCTTAGATGGTTTTACTTGTACTTGATTGATTTTTATTCGTCCTTTTGACAGCGTATCGGCCGCCATGGAACGCGTTTTACAGATTCTGACACACCAAAGAAACTTATCCCACCTCAATTTCATTTTTGATTTTTTTAGTTAAATTATCAAAAACTAAGTTATAGGAGTCTTGAATTAACTGGCGCAACAATTGATCGTCGACATCTCCTCCTATCTCAACACTATTCCAATGCACTTTATTCATGTGAAATGCTCCACTTATGGCGCTATATTCAGCCCTAAGAATTTGTGCATATTCTGGATCACATTTCAAAGCAATTCCTTCAAAATGCTCAACATCCATTAAGGCAAACATTTTATTGCCTACTTTAAATACGAGTGTGTTTTGATCAAATGGAAAATGCTCCGTAGCTCCTTTTCTGCTTAAACAGAATTCTCGCAACTCATCTAGGAACATAATTATTTAGTGAATTGCAGGAGCATTATCATACCTTCCTAATTGCTTAAGCATTTTTGTATGCTCTACTAGAGCAGATAAAAATGTTTTATTGGAGTAGTAGGGTAATTTAAACTCATGCGCTGTTTCACTTACAATTTTTGATAGTTTTTTGTAGTGAACATGACAAATATTTGGAAATAAATGATGTTCAACTTGATAATTCAAACCTCCCACATACCATGAAAACAATGGCGCTTTTGGGGCAAAATTGGCCGTGTTATACAGCTGACTTACTGCCCAATCTGCGTGAACATTTCCAGAATCATCTGGCATTGGATAATTGGAAGTTGGAACAACATGAGCTGGCTGAAAAATAGCACCAAGCGTTAACCCAGAAACAAATTGCATTAATAAGAAACCAATGATTGTAATGTACCACGGGGCTGTTGCCAACCAAAAAGGAAGCGCCAAGAAAATAAAGGCAAAAATGACTTTACTTACAATAATAAAAGTCATGTGTTGCGCATAAGTTATCCCTTGAGTCTCGATTAAGCCCATTTTTTTATAGCGATTTGCTTGAGAATAATCTTTATTCACGAACCAAACTAAAGTCATCAAACCATAAAAAAACCAAGCATATAAATATTGAAAACGGTGTATTGGAATTCTTGGTGTGTTGGGCGAAAATCTTAAAAAAGAGGCAGGAGGATTAATATCTTCATCTAAGCCTGTTATATTAGTGTATGTATGATGAAGCACATTGTGTTGAATTTTCCAATTCGTATGATTTCCACCAATAATAATCATCACTTTTCCAATAATGCCATTGATTTTTTCATTTTTTGAGTAGGCACCATGATTTGCATCATGCATGATGGATAAGCCTATTCCCGCCATTCCAAAACCCATTACCAACCACAAGCCTAGTGTTTGCCATACATTTAATTCACAAGTTAATAAAAAAACTAAGGGAGTTATGTAAAGCGTCAACATAAAAATTGACTTAATTACCATGCTAAAATTAGCATTCCTAGAAATATTTTTGGATTTGAAATATTGATTAACCCTCTGGCGCAACACTTTATAAAATTCTTCATTGTGTCCTTTTTCAAAAGTGATGTTTTTATATAACATAATAATAGTTTAAATGCAAAATTACTAAAAAGTGTCCGATTGACAATAACAAAACGATTTAGAGTCTATTATGTTCATTTCAACTTCCAACTCTAAAAAGTAGCATTAAAAAAGTTTACTGACAATGAGCAAGATTAGTTACGGAAAGAGGAACTAATTATTTAAATTATGTGTTAACATGAATGCCATTCAAGAAAAGGAGGAAATCCTTTGGTATAATTTTTTGGTTTAGGTGTAAAGAATATCTTTTATTATTCCGAATGATTTTTCATTGTCAAAAGAGGGCAAATGAAGTTTCATATATTTTAATATAATGGGCAGTGCCTCCTTATGTAATTCTAAATCAGAGGCTTCCATTAGAAACATATCATTAAGAAAAGTAACGATTGGCCCATTAATTTCATTGGGTAGTCCGCTTGATTCTGTTAAAAAGGCAGCATTACTTAAGTCAAAAAATTTCGGGTCCTCCATTGTTTGGGGCT
>CANJQZ010000215.1 GCA_947476515.1 Flavobacteriales bacterium | reverse complement strand
TTTTTAAAAGAAACAAGTGACCTTATTGCAATTTGGGAAGGAGAAAAACTTACTAAACAAACTGCATTTGAAGTTTCTGGTATTAAAACGGTTTATTGGTTGGCACAATTTCCTGTCATTTTTAAACAAATGATGGCAGAAGCGGAAAATATTTACCTCAATACCAACGAACATCTTCGCGCTTCCACTGAAGTAGAAACAAGAGAAGATCGCTTTATTAAAAAGGTAAAGCAAGATTTTCCTGGGCATTCAGTAAAAAAGTCAGCGCCAATTATGCATGAAATTCGTTCTGTAAAAAATTCCATAGAATTAGATCTAATGCAGCAAGCTTGCAAAATTACAGAATCAGGTGTCAGAAGGGTTTTAGATTTTGTTAAGCCTGGAGTATGGGAATACGAAATTGAAGCAGAACTTATACATGAATTTATTAGAAATAGATCAAAGGGTTTTGCCTACACCCCTATCATTGCCTCTGGAAAAAACGCTTGTGTTTTACATTATATTGAAAACAACCAACAGTGCCAAGAGGGAGAAGTAATTTTATTGGATGTCGGTGCGGAGTATGCAAATTATGCCTCAGACCTTACGCGTTGTATTCCTGTTTCTGGGGTGTTTACAAAACGTCAAAAAGAGGTGTACAATGCTGTTTTACAAGTTAAAAAGGAAGCTGAAAAATTATTAGTTCCAGGAACTATGATGATTGACTATCACAAACAGGTTGGGCTTATCATGGAAGAACAATTAGTGAAGTTAAAATTAATCAGCCTAGACGATATTAAAAATCAGAACGCTGATTGGCCTGCTTATAAAAAATATTTTATGCACGGAACATCTCACTTTCTTGGATTAGATACTCACGATGTTGGTTTATGGAATCAACCTATACAAGCTGGTATGGTATTTACTTGTGAGCCAGGAATATATATTCCAGAGGAAGGATTGGGTATTCGTCTTGAGGATGACCTGGTGGTTCAAGAAAAAGGCAGTCCTTTTAATCTTATGGGAGATATTCCTATCGAAGCAGAGGCCATCGAAGAATTGATGCACTAAACATTTCATTTGTTACATTATAGCATAAAGGGATCTGGATTTCCTGTCATTTTTCTACATGGATACTTAGAGTCTTCTACTATGTGGCAAAATTTAGCATTAGAAAATCTCTCTGTTACAAGTATTTTAATTGATCTTCCTGGCCATGGAAGTTCGAAGGGAATAAACGATGGACATCCAAGTATAGAAGCAATATCACTAAAAGTTAAAGAAGTAATTGACCACTTAAACTTAGATTTATATCATGTAATTGGTCATTCCATGGGGGGATATGTTGCGCTTGAGCTAAAGGATTTAGATATACGCTGTCAAAAAATAACGCTATTAAATTCTAATTATTGGAACGATAGTGTACAGCGTAAAAAAGATCGTATAAGAGTCGCTGAAATTGTGTTTAAAGCAAAAGATTTCTTTCTTTCAGAAGCCATTCCTCGGCTTTATTCCAACACAAAGAAATATAAAAAAGAAATAAGTGTTTTAATAAATGAAGCCTCAAAAATATTACCTGAAGACATGGCTTATTGCTCTATTGCAATGGGCAACCGGAAAGACTTCTCTTCATTTGTTATAGAGAACAAGGCCGATATTTATATTATTCATGGAGCCTTAGATCATCTAGTAAACATCTCTGATTTTGAGCCTATTTTTTTATCTGACGACCCCCATTTTTATCTTTTTCAAAAGGCGGGACATATGTGTCATGTAGAATGTGAAAACACTACATTTTTAGCAACTTTAATGTCTCCTCATGTCCAACAGACATAATCTTTACAAAATAAACTCCTGCAGGAAAAGGGAAGTCTATTGTTTTTTCCATTTGATTTTCAATCTCTATTTGTTGGATGATTCTGCCATTGATGTCGCTTAGATAAACAGTACCCATAAAATTTAAGATGCTTCTAAAAGTAAGTTGACTGCTTACCGGATTTGGGGAGACTGAAAACGCACTAATACCCATCTCTTCCAAACCAATAAAATTAATGGTTATACAATTCGATGTGTCCGAACAGCCATTAGTATTAGTGCTAATTACGGCATAAGTACCATTTTGAGAGACGGTATACGATCCTAAATTAGCGCCAGATATGTTAGTGTTGTTTGAGCAATTAATCCATTGATAAATTAATCCGGATGGATTGGCACTCAACACTAAGCCATTAGCTGTAATAGTATTATTAACCGTTTCAACAGATAGATTTAAAGTAACAATACTATCACATCCTTGACTGTTGAATCCATTATAAGTATAAGAACCTGCAGTAGCATAATAAAGACCCCCTAGCAAAACACTATCGCCAAAACAAATATTTTGATTTAATGTAAGAACATCGCTTTGACAGGTAATATTTATGAAATCTGTATAAACACTATTAGCATGAGTAACACTGGTATAACCAATAGCATTGGGTGAGGTTTGTGCTGGGTTTGCGGATGCCGTTTGAAAAGTTGCTGCAGTTGTAAAAGTCCAATCACTTACGCCTGTTGGAATCGTAATATCAGTAACTTGAATTATAGTATTCGTGCAAGTAGCATAAGAAGCTTGTATCTCAGGCTGTAAAAGCAAATTGAAATTAATAATTGAACTTGTCAATGCGGCACCAGAGGCAACATAAACATTAGCACTAATTCCATCCATTCCATTTCCGCCTTTTCCACCGACTCCGCCGGCTCCACCTGCTCCACCTGCTCCACCTTCACCAATTTGAGCATTACATGTTGTTTGTTGTGAGCCGCCAAAACCGCCTGCTCCGCCTAAGCCGCCTGGACTTCCAATTCCACCCAATCCTAAAGTTCCGGTTAGTATATTACAATCTATTACTTGACCATTATTTCCATTTTGAGTTAAATAGATCCCAAAGGCACTTCCTCCTCCATAGCCACCTTGTCCACCTTGTCCGCCTTGTCCGCCGCCGCCACCGCCAGAACCTCCGTTTCCTGGGCCATTATCGCATAGCGAACAAACTTGTCGTCCACCGCCTCCACCGGCACCTCCACCGGCACCTCCACAAGCATCTGTACCTGCGGTCCCTTGTGATCCTGGCGTCCAAAATACTCCTAAATCAAATCCCAAATTTCCATCTATACCATTAATTCCGTTGGTTCCGTTAGCACCAGAAGTGCCTGGCGTTCCGTCGCCTCCAGGATCTCCATCTAAACCTCTTGCTCCACCTTGTGCGCCTACCGAACAAGAAGATGCTCCGCCAGTTCCGCTTAAACCTGCATTATTGGTTGAACATTCATCTCCACCTGCGCCGCCTCCGGCACCACCGCCACCATTTCTTCCAGATCCTGCAGATCCACCAACACCATTGTTTTGTTGACCAACAGTAGCTGATCCGCCGGCTCCACCGCTAGTTCCGCCTCCTCCTGCTCCACCTGCTCCACCTGCTCCACCCGCTTGACCACTACTAAAAGTACATGTTCCTCCATCGCAAGATCCCGCAGAACCAACAGCGCCATTTGAGCCTGGTAGTCCTGCCAAACCCGGTGTTCCTGATAAACCATTTGATGCTGCTCCGATAATAAAAGCACATCTAACCAACTTATAATTAGAACAACTGTATAAATAAACACCATAAACCGATGTTCCATAGGGTGATGTAAGCGTTGCTTGAGGGGCATTA
>CANJQZ010000214.1 GCA_947476515.1 Flavobacteriales bacterium | reverse complement strand
TTTGAAATATAATTAGGTTTAGAAGCTAGAATTTCGAATGGAATGTTTTTGTTTAGTTTAGCACTAATTGAATAAGCACCGCCACTATTTGTTATAGCTTTGGATACCGTCTTACCCTCTTGTAGAACATATAATGAAACACCTAATAACTTTGTTTTAGTTTCATAATTATTGACATAACCAGGTAAGATAAGATCAAAAGTTTGTGCCTGAATAAAATTCGAGGAAACAATAACTGAAAAAAATAATATAAATAAGCGCATAAGTCAATAACAAAGTTGAAAATCGTTACTATTTTTACCTTTGTAGGAACACAAATTTGAGAAAAAAACACGAGTAAAAAAAATGCTTCAAATAGATCAGTTAAGTTATTGGGAAAGAGATACTTATTTTAACAATAATGATGTCATTATTATTGGTGCTGGTATTGTTGGATTGAGTGCAGCAATTTTTATTGCAGAACGCTTTCCAAATAGACGCATACTAATAGTAGAACAAGGATATTTACCCAGTGGAGCAAGTACAAAAAATGCAGGATTTGCTTGTTTTGGAAGCCCTAGTGAATTAGAAGATGATTTAAAAACAATTAGCGAATCTGCTGTTTGGGAAACCTTTCAATTAAGGTACGAGGGACTGAAGGCACTTTTACAATTAATTGATCGCACTGCAATAGATTATAATCCTTGTGGCTCATGGGATTTAATTCAGCATGACGCCGAAAAAATGGACGATGGATTTATAGACTACTTAAATCAAAAAGCTCAAGAAATAACAGGAGAGAAATCAATTTATGCTGAAGATAAAAAAATAGCTAATAAATTTAATTTTAATGGATTTAGCACTTCTTATTATAACCGTTTGGAAGGAAGCTTGAATACAGGAAAATTAAACAATGAACTTTACAGGCTTGCTGTGAAAAAAAACATTAAAGTTTTGTTTGGCGTTAGATGTGAATCGTTTTTTGAAAACAATTATAACATTGAACTGCATTTAAATATTGGTACAGTCACAACAGATCAATTGATCATCTGCACCAATGGATTTGCTAAAGAGCTTGTAAATGAAGATGTTATTCCCGCTAGAGGTCAAGTTCTTATTACAAAAGAAATTCCAAACCTAAAGATAAATGGAACCTTTCATTTTGACAAAGGATATTATTATTTTCGAAATGTCGGCAACAGAATTTTACTCGGAGGGGGACGAAACCTCAATTACACTAAAGAAACCAGTAAAAAATTAGAAACAAATGACTCCATTCAAAGCGCATTAAAAACAATTCTTTCAAGCCAAATACTTATAGATACTCCCCATGAGATCGACATGAGTTGGGCTGGGATTATGGGTGTAGGTAAAAGTAAAGAACCTATAATCAAACGCTACTCTAATAGAATTGCCATTGGCGTTCGTATGGGTGGAATGGGCGTTGCCATTGGCGCATTGGTTGGAAAAAAATTGAGTAATCTAATCGACTAATTTAATTTTAAAAAAGTGATATGGATATTGTAATAATCATCATTGGATTTATTCTGGTACTAATAGGTTTGGTAGGCGTATTTGTCCCAGTACTTCCAGGTCCACCATTATCCTGGCTTGGAGTATGGATGCTTTTTTGGACCGAAGCAATTTCCCTGGACTTTTTAGGCTACTTCCTTCTTTTTTATACCTTAGCCCTCGCTTTAATTAGTCTAATCTTGGAATATTTAATTCCCGCATTAGGGGCCAAATATTTAAAAGGGACTAAATATGGGATTTGGGGAAACTACATCGGCTTAATTGTCGGATTATTCACACCTGTTCCTTTCGGATTTCTATTATTTTCATTTATTGGCGCCTTAGCTGGCGAACTCATTTATGATCACAAAGATTTTAAACGCGCCATATCCGCGGCCATTGGTACCTTAATTGGTTTTTTGGTTTCAGTTCTTTTAAATACTGGAATTGCACTGATAATGCTCGGTGTATTTATTTATTTCGTGATTGCGAATTGGTCGGCAATTTTCTAATCAACGCACAAAAACCCATTCCTCTTTGGTAGAATCCTGAGCACTGTAGGAATAATTATCTATGTGATAATCAAAAAGTTCTTCTGCCTCCAATAGATTATTCTGAATGATATAGCGTGCCATTTTACCTCTTGCATTTTTTGCATACATCATTACTACCTTTAATCCATTATTTGTTTTTTCCTTAAATACTGGGGTGACAACTCTAGATTTTAAAGACTTAAGCTGCAGCACCTTTGCATATTCCGTTGAAGCTAAATTAATTAATGTTCCGGGTACCTTATCGATTACTTTATTAAGCTTTTTGTCCCAAAAATCATACAAATTTGTGGCGGTTTTACTACATGGGAACTTTGTTTTCATCTCTAATCTATAGGGAGCTATCAAATCCATTGGTTTTATTAATCCATACAATCCAGATAAGATAAATATTTGCTCGTTGGCACGCTCTAGTTCCTCTTGCGATAAAGAATTGAACTCTAATCCACGGTATACTTCACCTGCAAACAAAGTGTGTGCCGCTTGCAATTGGAAAGGACCTGTTCCTAAATGATTTTTCTTAAAACTTTTATTCCATAAAAAACCTTCTTTTGCTAAATTTTCCGAAATCCCCATAAGAGCTTGTAATTCCAAAATACTTTGCTTTTTTATTTGACTATTTAAAGATAAAGCCTCTTTGTAAAAAATTGGTATTGAACCTTTTAAACGCTCAGTAGGGTTAATTGTCAAACTTTTTGCTGGAGATAATATGATTTTCATAAGATTGAACTTATTTAGTTTGTATATGTTTTTAATATTCTATTTAAAAATATGTTAAAAAAAAGTGAAGAATTGAATAATAATTTAACTAAATTTAGCTGTAAAATTAAAATTAAACTATGAATAAAAAACTACTTATTTTCTTTGTACTTATAATAGTTTCAAAGACATCATTTACTCAGACTTCTACTTTTTACGGCAATTTCTCTCCTACAGTGAGTCATTTAGTAACTGCGAAAGAATCAGAAGCATTCCCAAAAACCGTTGTGATTAAGCCTAATTTTAAAGGAAGAGATGATAATCCAGTGATTCAAAGCCCAAGTCACAACATTGATTGGTTATGGCAGCAGCATCAAAATATGGAAAAATCAACCAGTGCGACAATCCTTTGGAATTCAACCGGTTTAGGTCAGAATGTTTCTCCTCCAGACCCTACAGTTGATGCAGATAGTTCTGTCGTGATTATGTCAGCCAATGGAAGCGGTGGAAGTGTATATCGTATATTTAATAAATCTACAGGAGCAACCGTAGCCAGTTCTCTAACAATGCAAACTCTTGGTGGACCCGCTGCCGCTGGAGACCCAATTGTATTATATTATAAACCAGCAAGAAGATGGTTTTTGATGGAATTTTCAAGTTCGGGAAATAAATTATTAGTGCATGTTTCTCAAACCAATAATCCTCAGGGAGCATACAATACCTATCAATTTACTTGTCCTGCTTTTCCAGATTACCCAAAATGGAGTTTCTCTCAAAGTTCTGATGCTTTCTTAGTTTCTACCAATGAAGGTGGTCCACCGAAAGTTTATGCTATGAAATTAAGTAGCTTATTAACTGGTGCTACTTCACCTTTCATCGGAGTTTCTATTGGCTACTCCTTAAATGGTTTTGGTTTTCAATCTATTACTCCAGTTGATCTTGAAGGAGATCTAGCTGCACCAACAGGTATGAAACCTTTATTTGTTAGACAC